>NZ_VCNH01000002.1 GCF_024355225.1 Roseovarius sp. M141 | reverse complement strand
TACTTCGACACTGTCCGAACCCGAGGTCGTGGACGAGCTGATCGAAAACCGCATGAACAGGCAGTAAGCATATGGGCGCAAGCACCCCCGATACGACTGCGACCGTCCTTGTGCTTTTGGGACCACCCGGCGCTGGCAAGGGAACTCAGGCGCGACTGCTGCAAGAGCAGTTTGGCCTGGTCCAACTGTCGACCGGCGACCTGCTGCGCGCCGCAGTGCAAGGCGGGACCGACGCCGGCGTGGCGGCGGATGCTGTGATGAAGGCGGGCGGGCTTGTCCCGGATGCCATCGTTCTGGACATCCTCGAAGAGCGGTTGCAACAGCCCGACATCGCCAGTGGCGTGATTCTGGATGGTTTTCCCCGGACCACGGCACAGGCCGAGGCGCTGGATGCGCTTCTGGCGCGTCACGGCATGAGCGTCGGCGCAGCCATTGCATTGACCGTTGACGACGACGCGATGGTCGAACGGGTGTCAGGCCGCGCCACCTGCGCCACCCGCGGCGAGGGGTATCATGACCGTTTCAAACCACCCGCCACCCCGGACACCTGCGACATATGCGAGGACGGCACCCTTGTGCGGCGGGCGGACGACAACGCCGAAACCGTCACCGCAAGGCTGCAAGCGTATCACGCGCAAACCGCGCCGCTCATTGACTATTTCGAGCAGCGCGGCGTGCTGCAATCCATCGACGCCATGGGACCGATCGATGACGTTGCCCAATCCATGCAGGGCATCGTGGGACAGATAAAAAACCAGGCCAGATAACTGGCGCAACGAAGAGGAGAATGGCCAATGGCCGACCCAACCAAGAAAACGGCACGCCGCGCCGATAGCGACGGGAGCGGCTACTGGACTGCCAATTTACGTCTCATCTACATATCCCTGGCCATCTGGGCACTGGTGAGTTTTGGTTTCGGCATCCTGCTGCGCCCGCTTCTGTCCGGCATCAAGATCGGCGGGACCGACCTGGGGTTCTGGTTTGCCCAACAGGGATCGATCCTTGTCTTTCTGGCGCTGATTTTCTTCTACGCCTGGCGCATGAACAAGCTCGACCACGAATACGGCGTCGACGAGGAGTAAACAGACATGGACCAATATACCCTTAACCTGATCGTTGTCGGCGCGAGTTTCGCGCTCTACATCGGTATCGCAATCTGGGCCCGTGCCGGATCGACGGCTGAATTCTACGCCGCCGGGCGCGGCGTGCATCCGGTCATGAACGGCATGGCCACCGCAGCCGACTGGATGTCTGCGGCCTCCTTCATCTCGCTGGCGGGCATCGTTGCCTTTGCGGGCTATCCGGCCAGTGCCTATCTGATGGGCTGGACCGGCGGTTACGTGCTGCTGGCGCTGCTGCTGGCGCCGTATCTGCGCAAGTTCGGCAAATTTACCGTACCCGAATTCATCGGCGACCGGTTCTACAGCCCAAGCGCGCGTCTGGTTGCCGTGGTCTGCCTGATCATCGCGTCGACAACCTATGTCATCGGTCAGATGACCGGTGCCGGCGTTGCGTTCTCGCGGTTTCTGGAAGTATCCAACGAAACCGGCCTTTATATCGGCGCGGCGATCGTCTTCATGTATGCCGTTCTGGGCGGCATGAAGGGCATCACCTACACGCAGGTCGCGCAATATTGCGTGCTGATCCTGGCCTATACCATTCCGGCCATCTTCATCTCGCTGCAGCTTACCGGCAATCCGATCCCGCCGCTGGGTCTGTTCGGCGACAGTGTGACAACCGGCGAACCGCTGCTGGGACGTCTGAACGAGGTGGTGCAGGAGCTTGGCTTTGGCGCATATACCGCGCAGGATGGCACACCATCGGCGGTCATCAACATGTTGCTGTTCACCATATCGCTGATGATCGGTACTGCCGGTCTGCCGCACGTCATCATCCGCTTCTTCACCGTTCCGCGGGTCGCTGATGCACGTTGGTCGGCGGGTTGGGCGCTGGTCTTCATCGCGCTGCTCTATCTGACCTGCCCTGCTGTGGGTGCCATGGCGCGCCTCAACATCATCGATACGCTGTACCCCAATGGCACAGCGGAACAGCCTATTGAATACGAGGCGCGGCCCGACTGGATTCGCAACTGGGAAGTTACCGGGCTTATCACCTTCGACGACAAGAACCACGACGGTCGCATTCAATACTATGATGACACCAATGCGGAGTTTGCAGCCCAGATCGCTGATCGTGGCTGGGAAGGTAACGAACTGGACGTCAACCGCGACATTCTGGTGCTGGCCAACCCCGAAATTGCGCAACTGCCCAGCTGGGTGATCGCGCTGATCGCGGCGGGCGGTCTGGCGGCGGCGCTGTCAACGGCGGCGGGTCTGCTGCTGGCGATCTCGTCGGCGATCAGTCACGACCTGATCAAGGCGACGATCAATCCGAATATCTCGGAAAAGGGTGAATTGCTGTCGGCCCGGATATCCATGGCTGTCGCGATTGCGGTGGCCACCTATCTTGGCCTCAATCCTCCGGGCTTTGCGGCGCAAACGGTGGCCTTGGCCTTTGGTATTGCGGCCGCGTCGATCTTTCCTGCGCTGATGATGGGGATCTTCTCGAAATCCATCAACAACAAGGGTGCGGTCGCCGGCATGCTGACCGGTCTGATCTTTACCCTGGTCTACATCTTCATGCACAAGGGCTGGTTCTTCATCCCGGACACCAACCAGTTTCCGGATACGATCTCCGGATCGCTGTTCGGAATTCAATCCACCGCGATCGGTTCTGTGGGTGCGGCGCTGAACTTCCTCGTGGCCTGGCTGGTGTCGCGCAGCACCGAACCGACACCCCAGCATATCCGGGATCTGGTCGAAAGCGTTCGCGTTCCGCGCGGCGCCGGGGCTGCCAGCGACCATTGATCCTGCCGCCGGGCATCCCTTGTGGTGCCCGGCGCAACCACACCACCTCCCTGCCCGCCCCCTGGCGGGCAGTTGATCTTACAAAGGCAGCCATTCATGAGCATCGCTGATTTCCTTGCCGGCGTTCACCCCTGGGACCGGCTCCCGGTGGCGGATCTGGGCGCAGTGGCTGCGGTGACCCAACCGCACAGCTTTGCTGCGGGCGAAGCGATCTATCGCGCAGGCGACCCCCTCAAGGGCCTTTATATCATTCGCTCGGGCGAGGTTGAGGTGACCGATCCGGATGGTGCCCCGCTGTCCTCGCTGGGACCGCGCAACGTCTTTGGTGAACGTGGGCTGATGCGCGATGGCGCCGCCCTGACCAATGCCCGCGCTGTCGCTGCCACCGAAATCCTGCTGCTGCCGACACAACATTTCCGCGCCATGATCGACCGCGATGCGGCGATGCATGACTTTTTCGCCAGATCGCGCCCGCCGCGCGCGCTTCAGCGCAGTCTGACCCAGACGCCGGTCGCCGCCTTGATGTCCAAGGCCCCGAAGGCGGTCAGCCCGGACACGACATTGGCCGAAGCGGCAGTGATCATGCGCGATGACAGGATATCTTCGCTGATGGTGGTCAAGGATGGCGCGCTCTGCGGCATTCTGACGACCCGCGATATTTCCGCCCGCGTGGTGGCCGAACGGCTTGACCCCGACACGCCGGTCAGCCGCGTCATGACCGCCGATCCCGTCACCCTGCCCCCCGACGCCATCGGCTCGGACGTGCTGCATCTGATGATGGAACGGGGCATCGGCCATGTTCCCATCGTCAGCGAAGCCGGGCTGGCCGGGGTCGTCACCCAGACCGATCTGACACGGTTTCAGGCCGAAAGCTCGTCCGAGATCATCAGGGACGCCGCCCACGCGCCGGATGCGGATGCGCTGGCCGATATCACCCGGCGGATCCCGCAACTGCTGGCGCAACTGGTCGGCGCGGGGCACCGGCACGACGTGACCACGCGCCTTGTGACCGACATCGCCGATGCCGTCACCCGCCGCCTGCTGGCGCTTGGCGAGTCGCATCTGGGGCCGGCGCCGGTCCCTTATCTCTGGCTTGCCTGTGGCAGTCAGGGCCGGCGTGAACAGACCGGCGTGTCGGATCAGGACAATGTGCTGATGCTATCGGATGACGCGACCGAAGACCACGACGCCTATTTCTCGGACCTCGCCCGCTTTGTTTCGGACGGCCTGAACCATTGCGGCTATGTTTTCTGTCCCGGCGACATGATGGCCACCAACCCGCGCTGGCGTCAGCCGGTCCGCATCTGGCGAAAGTATTTCCAGGGCTGGATCGCACGCCCAGACAAAGAGGCGCAGATGCTGGCGTCGGTCATGTTCGACCTGCGCCCGATCGGCGGCGATCACAGCCTCTATGCGGGATTGCAAACTGAAACACTTGCAGAATCCGCGCGAAATTCGATCTTCGTGGCGCATATGGTGTCCAACTCCCTTGGCCATGCGCCCCCTCTCGGGCTTTGGCGGGGGCTGGCCACCGTGCGGTCGGGCGAACACCGCGACCGGATCGACCTGAAGCTGAACGGCGTCGTGCCGATCGTCGATCTGGGGCGCATTTACGCCCTGCGCGGGCAGTTGACGGCGGTCAACACAAGAACGCGGATCGAAAGCGCGCAGACGGCTGGGGTCATCTCGGCCAGCGGCGCGCGCGATCTTCTGGATGCCTACGACCTCATCGCGCAGACCAGACTGGACCATCAGGCACTTCAGGTGCGCCGCGGCGAGGCCCCCGATAATTTCATGGCACCCGCGACGCTCAGCGATTTCGAGCGCAGCCATCTGCGCAACGCCTTCGTGGTTGTGCGCACAATGCAATCGGCACTGGCACAGGGCCGCGCCTTGCCATAGCGGCGCGCCGGTCGCGCCAAGGAGAAGCCATGCTATTCGAACTCATTGCCGTAATCGTGGCCGGTGTCGCCGCAGGGGGCGTGGTGATGATCGTGCGGCGCATCATCCCTGCCCTGCCCCGCTGGCTGGTTCCGGTGGTTGCCGGTGCGGCGATGCTGGCAGTGTCCATATCGCTGGAATATTCGTGGTTCGCGCGCAATTCCGCCGCGCTGCCCGAGGGCGTCAAAGTGGCGACCGTCCATGAAAACAAGGCGTTCTGGCGGCCCTGGACCTATGCTTTCCCGTATGTTGACCGCTTCATCGCCGTTTCCCAGACCGGTGCGTTAGAGAACGAGGCCGCCGAAGGTCAGAAAATGACCAGCCTCTATATCTTTGGCCGCTGGACCCCGACGCGGCGCATCAGGGCCGTTTTCGATTGCGAGTCAGGGCGCAGGGCCGATCTGCTGCCCGGCCTTGTTCTGGGCGAGGATGGATCAGTCCCCGACTCCGCCTGGATCGACACCGGGCGCGACGATCCTGTCACCCGCACCGCCTGCGCGGAGGCATAGCACGTGCGCAGCAATCTTCGCCTTCGCATCCTGCTGCTCTTTGCGCTGATCGGCTCGGGCAATATCGCGGCCATCGCTGCGGGGGTTTTGCTTGCCTGGCGCCGCGCGCCCGATGCGCTGCCGGCCCTGACGGTTGCCGGGCTGGTCGCGACCTTTGGCGCAGTGCTGGTCACCGTGCTGGTCTGGCTGCTGTTTGATGAACATGTCGCCCGCGCCATCACCCGTTTCACCGCCGCGCTGCGCACGCGGGCCCATGGCGGCGTGACCACCGATCTTGACGTCAGCTGCGTGCGTCATCTTGGCGATCTCGGACCTGCCTCGGGGGCGCTCTGCCGGGAACTGGCCGAGATGCACGCAAGCTTTGAATCGCGGCTCGACAGCGCGACCAGCAAGATGGAGGAGGAGAACGCACATCTTGCCGCGCTCCTGTCTGAAATCCCCGTCGCCGTCATGCTGCTGGACGAGGCGTTCCGGATCATCCTCTATGACCGTCAATGCGTCCACGCCTTGGGTCAGGTTGCCTCGCTCGGGCTTGGCAGGTCGGTGTTCGACTACCTTGATCGCGGCGCGCTGGAACGCGCGGTGGCCGATCTTGCGGCGGATTCCGGGCGTCACTTCCTCGATGTGGATCTTGCCACGGCGGACGGGCAAGGCACCGTCAGCACACGGGTCCGGCGCGCCTTGCAGGGCGGTGGGTTCATGCTCTCGATGGAGATCGAAGATGACATCATGGCCGAACGCCCGCTGGTCTTTGACTTTGGCCTGACCGACCGGGCGATGGACCAGCACATTGCCCAGACGCCGCTGTCGGCGCTGTCCTATGTGGTGTTTGATACCGAAACCACCGGGCTTGACATCACGCGCGATGAAATCGTTCAGGTCGGCGCGGTCCGGGTGCTGAGCAACCGCATTGTGCGGGGCGAAACCTGCGAAACCCTTGTCAATCCCGGCCGCCCCATCCCCGGAGAGTCGTCGCGCATCCACGGCATCACCAATGACATGGTCAGCCAGGCGCCAGACCCCATCACCGCCCTGCGCCAGTTTCACGGCTTTGCGCGCGATGCGGTGCTGGTCGCGCATAATGCGCCCTTTGATCTGGCGTTTCTGAAACGGCACGAGGCCGGGCTTGGGCTTGCCTTCGATCATCCGGTTCTGGACACGGTGCTGCTGTCAGCGGTCATCTTTGGCGAGGGGGAGCCCCACACGCTGGACGCCATCGCGGACCGGCTTGATATTCACATCGACGGATCGGCGCGCCATACGGCGATCGGGGATGCGATTGCCACCGCGCAGGTTCTGGTGCGGCTGTTGCCGATGCTGGAGGCCCACGACATCCACACCTTTGGCGATGCGACCACGGCAATGCGCCGACATGCGCGGCTGTTGCCAGACCTCAATCGACAGATCGCCCCGTGAACCTTGCCGGGGATGCGCCCCCGGACGGGCTTATCCGGCGGCGCGCACTGCGGCCACGATCGTGGCGACGACATCGTGCAGCAAAGCCTCATCCTCGCATTCGGCCATGACGCGGATCAGCGGCTCGGTCCCTGACGGGCGGATCAGCAGACGGCCCTTGCCGGTCAACCGCTTTTCCTGCGCGGTGATGACGGATTGCACGCCCGCGTCGGCCAGCGGCGCCGCCCCGGCGCGCAGGGCGACATTCTCCAGAAGCTGCGGTACCGCATCAAAGCTGTTCAGCAGCGTGCTGGCAGGCTGTCCGCTATGCACCATCGCGGCCAGAAATTGCAGACCCGCGATCAGCCCGTCGCCGGTGGTGGCGTAATCGCTCATCACGATATGACCCGATTGTTCGCCGCCCAGATTGAAGCCGCCCTCGCGCATCCGCGCGACCACATGGCGATCCCCCACCTTGGTGCGCTCCAGCGTCAGGCCCAGCCCCTCGATATAGCGCTCCAGCCCCAGATTGGACATCACCGTGGATACCAGCGTGCCGCCGGCCAGCGTGCCGGCCTCGGTCCAGAGCCGCGCAAACAGCGCCATGATCTGATCGCCATCCACGATGCGCCCCATCTCGTCGATCAGCACGATGCGGTCGGCGTCACCGTCCAGACAGATCCCCAGATCGGCGCCCTGGCGGCGCACCGCATCCGCCGCCGCCTGCGGCGATGTCGATCCACAGCCAAGGTTGATGTTGTAGCCATCCGGCGACGTGCCAACCGGTATGACATCCGCGCCCAGTTCCCACAGGACTTCGGGCGCGGCCTTGTAAGCGGCGCCATTGGCGCAATCGACCACGATCTTCAGCCCTGTCAGGCGCGTGGCGCGCGGGATCGTCGTCTTGGCATATTCGACATAGCGGCCCTGCCCTTCCTCGATCCGCTTAGCGCGGCCGATATTGATCGGCTTGGCTGGCGGGATGTCGCCCGACAGGATGCGTTCGATTTCCGCCTCTGACGCATCGTCCAGCTTGAACCCGTCGGGGCCGAAAAACTTGATTCCGTTATCGTGATGCGGGTTGTGGCTGGCCGAGATCATGATGCCCAGATCGGCCCGCATGGAGCGCGTCAGGAACGCCACCGCCGGCGTCGGCACCGGCCCCAGCAGCAGCACGTTCATCCCGGTCGAGGTCAGCCCCGCCGTCAGCGCATTTTCCAGCATATACCCCGAGCGGCGCGTATCCTTGCCGATCACCACCCTGTGGCCATTCAGCCCGTCCTTCCGGAAATGGCGGCCCGCGGCGGCGCCGACGCGCAGCGCCATGTCGGCGGTCATCGGATAGGTGTTGGCCGTGCCGCGAATACCGTCAGTGCCAAAGATCTTGCGCGTCATACAGGGTGCCTTTCGCCGATGCGTGCCCGGATGGGGCACCAGAATTTGATGGGGTTACATACCTGCCTTGCCGACATTTGGCGAGGTGGCGGATCGCGTGAACGAAGCTTCCTTTGCCAGTCCGGCGGCTGGTCTCGCGCGGCCTACCTCTTGGCCAGCCAGCCCAGAAATGCCTTGTCAGGGGATGTCAGCCGGACCGCCCCGCGCGCGCGCCAGACAGACAGCCAGTCCGATTGCAGCGCATAGACATCCACGCCCGGATGCAGGCGGCGCGCCTCGTCCAGGGCCGCCTCGCTCAGGGTCGGGGACTGCCCCGGCAGTACCACGACATCGCGGCGGGAAAACCGGATCAGATCGCCGGGCTGTTCGCTCATCTCGTAATCGGGCAGGATATCGGCGGCGATCATGTCGCGCAGCATCTTGCGAAACACGCGCCGGGGGCTGGCGCTGCCGGACTTCTTCAGCAGCGTGTCGACCGACACCGTCCATTCCGCCTGCCGCCCGCAATGTTTGCGCGCCAGTTCATAGACCCGCCGCTCCAGCGGTTTGCGCAGTCGGAAATAATCACGGCTCAGCGTCAGGACCGTCTTCGACAGGACCGCGCGAAACAGCCATTCCGACAGCGTGACCACGACCGAGATCATGCGCCCGCCGCGCGTCTTGCGCACGATCTGCCAGCTCTCGATCAGGCCAAAGCCCGATGTCACCTCGTGGCCGCCGGTCTCGTAATTCGTGGTGATGCGGGTGCCGACCAGCCGCTCCAGCGCGCTTTGCAGGCGCTTGTACCCGTCGCCGCTGGTCTCGCGGTTGGTGGCTACCAGCAGATCATGCGCCTTCAGATGCAGGGTGCGGCCAATCGCGCGGCCCGCATTCACCCCGGCCATCAACTGGCTGATGCAGTAGATCAGCACGTCCTTGTCATGGATCGTCGCCAGCCCGCGCACCGATGGGGCGATCTCGATATGTACGCCGTTGTGATCATAGGACAGGATGCGTCGGTCCGGCCGGGTGGACAGCGAAAACATCGGGTGTTCCATCGTGCCCAGATCGCCCTTGGGCGCGGCATCAAAGATGTCGCAGACAAAAAAATCGGCCGTAGGGTGATGATCGGGCAAAAGCCCGCCGGAACCCCGCGCCGGGGGCGTTGCTGTCGTCATGCCTGTCCTGCCCCCGCGCCGCGCCCGGGTGTGCCCGGATCTACAGACGCGAATCTGTTTCGTGGTTTCAATGACACCCAGCTTAAAGTTATCCACAGGCCACGTCCACTCAAACGCCCCGCCGCAACGTGGTATCAGAGTCAGATGAACGTGGTTTCAGAATCGCATCAACGTGGTTTCAGAGTCGGACGTACTGGAAAAAGGAGCCGAATTACCAACGGAATAAAAGGCTTAGCAGAAGGCGGTGACTCCTGTAACACTAAGATAACTATAAAATAACTACCATCTGGGGTATTTGTGCATTTGGCCCGCACAAGGCATCAGGATCCGAACATATTTCAAGCTCTTGATAAAGCTTAGGAAATGCAAAAAATTTCGCGATGTGCTCATAATTGTTCCATGTCCTGTGTTTTCAGGTATGATCCCGTAAAAGCATGACATGAGTGGCAGTTTTCATGAGCGACCCAGCAGACCTTCCCCCCTATTTCAGGATCAGCCCCGACGCGGCCATGTCCGACCTTGGCGATGCGATCACCGCCGAAACCTTCGCGACCATCGCCGCGCGGTGCCAGCAGGGGCGCGAGGATCTGGCCTCGCGCGGGCTTGGCGAAGAGGGTCGCAAAACCCTGCGCAAATTCTCGACCTGGGAAATCACCCGCTATCTGATCCCGGTTGCGCAGGCCCATTTCCGGCGGGTGCTGCGGCTGAACCCGCACCTGCCCCAGGGCGTGTCCGAAACCGATGCCGGCGCCAAGTGGTTCACCCTCGAGGATGTGTTGCGCCTGCGCGTGCATTTCGCCGCCGAAGGGTCAAAGTCCAAGGAGTACCGCCCCTATCGCCCCGAGGGCCTGCCCGCCAAGATGGTGGCCGTGGCCAATTTCAAGGGCGGCGTCGGCAAGACCTCGACAGCGGCCCATCTGGCGATGTCTGCGGCGCTGGATGGCTACAGGGTGCTAGTGCTGGATCTGGACAGTCAGGGCTCGATGACTTCGATCCTTGGCGGGCGCGTCGAGGATGAATGGCAGACCGTCTTTCCGCTTCTGGCGCGACACTACGCGCTGGCGCTTCAGTCCGAGAACCGCTCGCGGATCGACCGCGGCGACGACCCCAAGCCGCTGGATGACACGCTGGCCGAGGCGCTCAAGATCACCGCGCAGGATCTGGTCCAGAAGACCCACTGGCCCAATATCGACCTGATCGGCGCGCAGCTGAATCTGTACTGGTCCGAATTCCAGATCCCCGTCTGGCGCATGCAAAGCCGTGGCTGGCGGCTGTGGGATGCGCTGGCCGAGATGCTGGAGGCGGACGGCATCCTGAACCAGTATGACGTGATCTTCATCGATACCCCCCCGGCGCTGGGGTACCTCACCATCAACGGGCTGGCCGCGGCCGACATCGTGCTGGTGCCGGTCGGCGCGTCCTTCCTCGAATTTGATTCCACCGGGCGTTTCTTTGACATGCTGCACTCCACCTTTGCCAGCATCGAGGAGGGCGAGAACATGGCCGCCCGCGCCCTCGGCCAGCCCGAGCTGAGTTTCGAATGGGATGCGGTGCGGGCCGTCATCACCCGCTATGACAGCTCGCAGCAGGCCGAACTGGCCGCCTTGATGCAGGCCTATCTCGGCGATACCCTGTCCCCGCACCGGCAGGATTTCACCGCGCTGATCGGTCAGGCGGGCGAGCAGGCCGCCGGTATCTACGAGGCCGATTACCGCGATTTCAACCGCGAGACCTATGTGCGGGGCCGGGCAACCTTCGATCAGACCTATGCCGCCTTCAAACGGCTGCTTATCGGCATCTGGAGGCGCGAAGATCTGGCGCGCACGCCCGAGTCGGAGACCGAGTCAGAGACGGTCGGGACCTGACCCCCCTGCCCTGCCGCGCTCCGCTTTTGAACAAAGGACGATTTGAATGGCCAAACGCAAACGCCTGACTCCGGCCCAGCCCGGCACCCCGGTCCCGACCGAACGCAGCGCATCCGCAGCGCCGCTTGCGCCCCTTGGCCGCGCGCCGATCGCGCAGGTGGCTGGCGACGCTTCGATCACGGCGGCGTTCGAAATGGTCCGGGACGAATTGCAATCGGCCCGGCGCGAAGGCCGGATGGTGCTGGCGCTGCCGCTGAAATCCGTGCGGGCGGATTACCTGATCCGCGACCGTCTGGTCTGTGACGCGGACGAGATGGAGGCGCTCAAGCAAAGCATCCGTCAACGCGGCCAGCAGACGCCGATCGAAGTTACAGATCTGGGTCAGGGGGACTATGGCCTGATTTCAGGCTGGCGCCGTTTGCAGGCCCTCAGCGAGCTGCACGAGGAAAGCGGCGGGCTGGAGCGTTTCGGCGTGATTCAAGCCCTGCTCCGCCTGCCCGAGGATCGCCCCGCCGCCTATATCGCCATGCTGGAAGAGAACGAGGTTCGCGCAAACCTGTCCTTTTACGAGCGCGCCCGCATCGTTGTGCAGGCTGTGCAGGCCGATGTTTTTGAAAGCGACAAAAAGGCATTGCAGAGCCTGTTTTCGACGGCCTCCTTCTCGAAAAGGTCCAAGGTGAAATCCTTCATGCCTTTGGTGCGCGCGCTGGACGGCGCCTTGCGCTATCCGGCGCAGATCCCCGAGCGTCTGGGATTGACCCTGTCGCGTACGATCAGTGACGATCCGGGCGTTGCGCAGGCTCTCAAGCAGGTACTAAGCCGCGCAGATGTGGCCAGCGCAGAGGACGAGCGCATGATCCTCGAGCGTAGCCAATCCCGCCCGGATGCGTCAAAGCCCAAGGCCGGAAAGCCCCGATCGTCGGACGCGGCCGCAACGGGCCGCCAAGTCGATACCGCCTTGGCAGCCCAAGGTCTCTCAATCAGTTTTGCCCGTGGCCGTATCGTTCTTGAGGGCAAGGGCGTCAATTCGGACCTGAATGACGATCTGACAGCCTGGCTCAAATCCCGACAGCAGTAGTGCCCCGCGAAAGGCCAAACCTTTCGCATGCGAAAGGTTTGCAGTCCAGCCACCCCGCAGGCTTGACCTGCGCAGACTGCGATCACCCCATAGGCTGAAGGCAATTTTCCGGGGGAGGCTGACTTTTGGGGAGGGCTGGTTTAATGTGGACTTGAAACGCTTTAGATCAAGCGCAAGACAAAATACGAATGTGAGACGACGATGCAGATCGAAAAAACCCGACTGGACGGTGTGCTGATCCTGACGCCAGAGCGTCACGGGGATGCGCGCGGCTTTTTCTCGGAAAGCTGGAACAAGACCCGGCTGATCGAGGCGGGTCTGACCCTGCCCGAATTCGTGCAGGACAACCATTCCCTGTCCGGACAGGTCGGCACCGTACGCGGCCTGCATTTTCAGGCGCCGCCCCATGCCCAAGGCAAGCTGGTGCGCTGCGGGCGCGGGCGGCTTTTTGATGTGGCCGTCGATATCCGCTGCGGCAGCCCGACCTATGGCGAGTGGACCGGAACCGAGCTGAGCTTTGAGAACGGGCGTCAGCTGTGGTTGCCGGCGGGATTCCTGCACGGGTTCATGACGCAGGAACCCGATACCGAAATCATTTACAAATGCACCGATCACTACGCGCCCGAATGCGATGGCGCGGTGCGCTGGGACAGTTGCGGCATTGACTGGCCGCTGAACGGCACGGCCCCGCTGCTGTCCGAAAAAGACGCGACGGCGATGCCGTTTGACGCGTTCAAGAGCCCCTTTACCTTTGTTGGAACAACATCATGAAGCTTTTGGTTACGGGCGGGGCCGGGTTCATCGGGTCCGCTGTGGTGCGGCTTGCCATGGGGCAGGGGCATGAGGTGGTCAATCTGGACGCGCTGACCTATGCTGCGTGCCTGGAAAACGTGGCCAGCGTGGCCGATAGCCCGCGCTACAGTTTCGAGCAGGTGGATATCCGCGATGCGGCTGCAACCGAAGCCTGCATCGCCCGCCACGCCCCCGATGCCATCATGCATCTGGCCGCCGAGAGCCATGTAGACCGGTCCATCGACGGGCCCGGCGTCTTTGTCGAAACGAACGTGATGGGCACCTATAACCTGCTGCAATCGGCCCGCGCCCTGTGGGAACGCGAAGGCCGCCCCGAGGCATTCCGGTTTCACCATATCAGCACGGACGAGGTGTTCGGCTCCTTGCCCAGCGATCCGACGGCGCAGTTCACCGAAGATACCCCCTATGATCCGCGCAGCCCCTATTCGGCGTCCAAGGCCAGCTCGGACCATCTGGTGCGCGCCTGGCACGAGACGTTCGGCCTGCCGGTGGTCCTGACCAACTGCTCGAACAATTACGGCCCCTATCATTTTCCGGAAAAATTGGTGCCGGTCATCATCCTGAATGCTCTGGCTGGCAAGGCGCTGCCGATCTATGGAAACGGCTCCAACGTGCGGGACTGGCTGTATGTCGAGGATCACGCCGACGCGCTGCTGACCGTGCTGCAAACGGGGGCGGTGGGGCGGTCCTACAATATCGGCGGCGAGAACGAGCGCAGCAATCTGGAACTGGTGCAGACGCTTTGCGCCATTTTGGACCGGCTCAGCCCGCGCAATGACGGGGGCTCTTATAGCGATCAGATCAGCTTTGTCGCGGATCGACCGGGCCATGATGCGCGCTATGCGATCAATCCCACCCGCATCCGCGAGGAACTGGGCTGGCGGCCCAGTGTCAGCGTCGAGGAAGGGCTGGAGAAAACCGTGCGCTGGTATCTGGACAACGAGGATTGGTGGCGCGCCCTGCAGGACCGCGAGGGTGTGGGCCGGCGGCTGGGGGCCGCGTGATGAAAATTCTGCTGTTTGGGAAAACCGGGCAGGTCGCGCAGGAGGTGCAGCGCGGGGCAGGGGCCACCACGCTGGAGGTTCTGGGCCGGGACGTGGCCGATTTCACCGATCCCGCCGCCTGTGCCGCCTGCGTTGCCGCCACCGATGCGGATGCGATCATCAACGCGGTGGCCTATACCGCCGTCGACCGCGCCGAGGAGGACGAAGAAACCGCGACGCTGGTGAATGCCACTGCGCCCGGGGCCATTGCGCGCGCGGCGGCGGCGCGGGGGCTGCCGCTGGTGCATATCTCGACCGATTACGTGTTTGACGGGGCCGGGCAGGCGCCCTTTGCGCCCGGTGATCCTGTGGCGCCGCTGGGTGCCTACGGGCGCAGCAAGCTGGCCGGAGAGGCGGCGGTGCGCGCGGCGGGCGGGCCGCATGCCATTTTGCGCACGTCCTGGGTGGTGTCGGCGCATGGCGGCAATTTTGTCAAGACCATGCTGCGCCTTGGGGCCGAGCGGGACATGCTGACCATCGTCGCGGACCAGATCGGCGGACCGACCTGCGCCGCCGATATCGCGGAGGCCTGCATCGCCATCGCGGGACAGCTGATCGGGGCCCCGTCCAAATCCGGCACCTACCATTTTTCGGGCGCGCCCGATGTCAGCTGGGCCGATTTCGCGCGCGAAATCTTTGCACGCGCGCAGATATCCTGCGCGGTGCAGGACATACCCAGCACGGATTATCCCACCCCCGCCCGGCGTCCGATGAATTCACGGCTGGACAATGGCGCGACGATGGCCAACTTTGGCATCTTGCGCCCCGACTGGCGGGCAGGGCTGGACGATATTCTGTCCGAATTGGAGACACAGCAATCATGACACAGCGCAAGGGCATCATTCTGGCAGGCGGATCGGGAACGCGGCTCTATCCCGTGACCTTGGGCGTGTCCAAGCAACTGCTGCCGATCTATGACAAGCCGATGATCTACTACCCGCTCAGCGCACTGATGCTGGCCGGCATTCGCGAGATCGCGATCATCACCACGCCCCATGATCAGGAGCAGTTCCAGCGCACGCTTGGCGATGGCGCCCAGTGGGGTCTGGAGCTGACATATATCACCCAGCCCAGCCCCGACGGGCTGGCGCAGGCCTATATCCTGGCCGAAGATTTTCTGGCCGGTGCCCCCAGTGCAATGGTGCTGGGCGACAATATCTTTTTCGGTCACCGCCTGTCCGATCTGCTGGCGGATGCGGGCGCTCAGGAGGTCGGCGGCACGGTCTTTGGCTACCGCGTGGCGGACCCGGAACGCTACGGCGTGGTGGATTTCGACGCCGAGGGCAAGGTGCGCTCCATCGTCGAAAAACCGCAGGTGCCGCCGTCCTCCTATGCGGTGACGGGGCTGTATTTCCTGGACGGTACTGCGCCGGCCCGCGCCCGGCAGGTGAAGCCGTCAGACCGGGGCGAGCTGGAGATTACCACCCTGCTGGAGATGTATCTGGCCGACGGGCAACTGAGCGTCAAACAGATGGGGCGGGGTTATGCGTGGCTGGATACCGGCACGCATACGAGCCTGCTGGATGCGGGCAATTTCGTGCGCACGCTGGAACAGCGCCAGGGGCTGCAAACCGGCAGCCCTGACGAGATTGCCTTTGACAAGGGGTGGATCAGCGCCGATCATCTGCGCGAGATAGCCGGGAAATTCGCCAAGAACGACTATGGGGATTACCTGCTGGGCCTGCTCAAGCACTGACAATACCGGCCGAAAGGCGCGGATGGGTCATGCCATGCCTTTCATTTGCGTGGTACTTTCCGGCCCCGTGTTCTAAAGCGGGGGCAAGGACCAGATGCTGATTTGCCGGGGCGAGTGATACCATGAAAATAGCGGTTGCCGGGATCGGGTATGTCGGCTTGTCGAACGCGGTGCTTCTGGCGGCGGCGCATGATGTGACAGCAATCGATATCTCGCCCGAGCGGGCGCAGATGGTGAATGCCGGGCGCAGCCCCATCGTGGACCCGGACATCCAAACCTATCTGGCGACGAAACCCCTGCGCCTGACAGCCACCACGGATGCGGCGGCGGCCTATGCCGGGGCGGATTTTGTCATCGTCGCGACGCCCACGAACTATGACCCGCAGTCCAATTATTTCGACACGTCCTCGGTCGAGGCGGTGATCCGCGATGTCATGGCAGTGAACCGCGCCGCCACCATCGTCATCAAATCGACCGTGCCGGTGGGGTTCGTACAGGAGATCCGCGCGCAGCTGGGCACCGATCAGGTGATCTTTTCGCCGGAATTCCTGCGCGAGGGGCGGGCGCTGCATGACAACCTGCACCCCAGCCGGATCATCGTCGGGGAACGTAGCGACCGTGCCCGCGTCTTTGCCGACCTTCTGCTGGAGGGCGCGATCAGCAAGGACGTGCCGGTGCTGTTCACCGACCCCGATGAGGCCGAGGCGATCAAGCTTTTCGCGAATACCTACCTTGCCATGCGCGTCGCCTTCTTCAACGAACTGGACAGCTACGCGATGGCCGGCAGCATGGACACGCGCCAGATCATTGACGGCATCGGTCTGGATCCGCGGATCGGGGACCACTACAACAACCCGTCCTTTGGCTATGGCGGCTATTGCCTGCCCAAGGATACCAAACAGCTGCTGGCCAACTATTCCGAAGTGCCGCAAAACCTGATCCGTGCCATCGTGGATGCGAACCGCACGCGCAAGGATTTCCTGTCCGACCAGATCATCGCGCGCCAGCCTAATGTGGTGGGCATCTACCGTCTGGTCATGAAGGCGGGCAGCGACAATTTCCGCCAGTCATCGATTCAGGGCATCATGAAGCGGATCAAGGCCAAGGGGGTCGAGGTCATCGTTTTCGAACCGGCCCTGCTTGAGGACACATTCTTCGGCTCGCGCGTGGTGCGCGATCTGGAGGCGTTCAAGGCGCAGTCGGACATCATCGTGGCAAACCGCGTGACGGACGATATCCATGACTGCGAGGCCAAGGTTTTCACCCGCGACCTGTCGGGCGCCGACTGATTTTCGCGTCCCGGATGGGGCGTATCAATTGATTGATGGTGCCCGGCAAAGGCTCTATCAGGGGCAAACTCTGAAATGACTGACAGGGACGCGTGAATGTCTGCTTTGGTGTCTGGTGCTACATCCCGGCTCTGCTACAGGTTGCGCGGCGCGGAGACCGTGCGATGAGCCGTCTCCGGGCGGACATATCACCAGACAAGACAGCGGCAGAGGCGGTGCAAGAGGTTCATATCCTGATGGGCGTGTTTAACGGGGCAGCCTATTTGCCCGCCCAGTTGCAGAGCCTGTCCGGGCAGAGCCACGGCAACTGGGTGCTGACGTGCAGCGATGACGGATCGACGGACGGCACGCAGGATCTGGTACGGGCCTTCGTCTCCAATAACCCGCAGCGTGTATGCTTGCAGGACGGGCCGCGGGCGGGGTTTTCCGAAAATTTCATGGGGTTGATCCGCAGCCTTGGGGACGCTGCGGGGCTGGTTGCCTTTGCCGATCAGGACGATCTGTGGCTGCCCGAAAAGCTGGCGCGCGCCGTGGCCCTGCTGAATGACGTGCCGGTCGCCCGGCCCGCGCTGTATTGCAGTCGGGTGCTGAACTGGGACCCCGCCGCCGACCGGCGCCGGATCAGCCGCGCGCTGCACCGCCCGCCCAGTTTCCGCAATGCCCTGATCGAGAACGTGGCGCAGGGCAATACCATCGTGCTGAACGCAGCCGCCGCGCGGCTGGCGCGGGATGCGGCAAGGCGCACCGGCGCGATGTTCGCGCATGACTGGTGGCTGTATCTTCTGATCAGTGGCGCGGGCGGAGAGGTGATCCATGATGCGCGTCCCGGCCTGCTCTACAGGCAGCATGGCGGCAATATTCTGGGCAGCGGCGCGGGCCTGCGCGCGCAGATCAGGCGCAAGCGTCAGGTGCTGCGCGGGGCGTTCCGGGCGCGGGTGGGCGGCAATATTGCCGCCATGCAGGCGGTCGAGGATCTGCTGACCGCCGAGGCGCGCACCATCCTTCAGGACTTTGCGCAGGCACGTCAGCAGAAGCTGCTGCGACGGTTGCGCGGGATCGCCCGGATCGGGCTTTACCGGCAGTCGCGGCTGTCAGGTCTGGGGTTTTGGGGTGGGGTGGCGCTTGGCCGTGTCTGAACCGATGGATGACCCCCGTGGAAAAATCCTGCTGGTGGGCGGCGAGGGGCACCCGTCGGGCGTGCCGAGCCATATTTGCCAGTTGGCTGCGGCCCTGTCCGATATTGGCCAGGTGTCTGTCGCCAGCGAAGCGGACAAGGGCGGCTATTCCACGCTGGCCGCGGCGGGGGCGACCCATCATGTGGTGCCGGGGTTGAAAAGCGGTCTTTGGCCGCATCGGCTGTGGATCGGTTCGCGCGGGCTGATGCGCTGCGTCAAAAGCCGCGGTTGGCGCGTTGTCTGGCTGCATGCCCGGCTGCCGGGGCTGATCGGCCGTCTGGCGCTGGCGCTGCGGATCTGGCGGCCCGTGCCGGGAACCCATGTGGTGCAGACCTATCACGGTCTGCCGTTCGGCAAGGGGCACAGGGCAGGGTTTTCCAAACTGTCGCGCGCGATAGAAAAGATGCTGCTGTCGGCCTGCCCGCCGCTTGATCTGATCTTTCTCACGCCGCCGCAGGCCGACCGGATGCGCGACGCGATGGGCGCGCGGCGGATGGCGCGCCACCGGGTCCATATTCTTGGAAACGGCTCTAATCTGGGTCGATTGCCGAAAACCCCGCCGCACAAACCCGGCCGTCACCTGATCATGACCGGGCGCAGCGGCTATCAGAAGAACTATCCGCTGGCGGTGCGGGTGTTCGCGCATCTGCCGGATGACTGCCATCTGACGTTGTGCGGATCGGGCACCGAACGGGCGGACGTGCAAAAGCGTCTGCGCCGCCTAGCCGGGCCCGCCGCCGCGCGCATTCAGTTCAAGGGGCCTGTTCGCGACGTGCGCCCGCTGCTGATGGGGGCCGATGCCTATATGCTGACCTCGCGCTATGAAGGGTTGCCGATTGGCGCGCTGGAGGCCTTCGAGGTGGGGCTGCCATTGATCCTGAGCCAGTTTGAAACATCCGGTGATTTTCTGCAAAGCCATCCGCTGGCGCTGCGTCTGGCCTTGACTCGGTCAAGCCTGAAGCAGGATGCAGGCGAGATTGATCGTCTTCTTGCCACCTTCTGCGCGGACCGCGAGGCTTATGTCACCCGCATCAGGGCGCTCTGGCAGGCGCAGTGGAGTGGTCACGTCTTTGAGCGGCAGGCCCGTGCCCTCGTTACGGGCTGGATATAGGCATATCAGTCCCTAATAAGGGGATTAGACACTGTTTCGGCCGGTGCCCTTAAGCCGGCGTCCAGTCTCTTGCATTCGGGCTGAGCGACCACAGGCTGGCGGGCATGTCCATGTAGTCCAGCATGGACAGAGCGTCTTGGCGGATCATCGACAGAAATTTCTGACGCTCGGCGCGCGATACGTCAGGGGCGCCGGGGCGGTTGGGTTTGCGGCTGCTGGCATTGGCCCTTGGAAAGGTTGTCTGATGCGGGCGCACGCCGATATGGGCATGGGCCTTTGCCATCCAGGTATCGGGATCGGCTCTCATGGCCTCCAGCGGAATGGCGAGGATCTGGTCATCCGAGAACACCTGGCGATAGGCAGAAATCTGGCGGAAGAAGCAGGCCCGGTGATAGACGCCCATGGCCCAATCCCCTTCCAGCGCCTGACCAAAGGGGATGGTTTCGCCGCGCAGCTCCGCTGCCATGCGCCAGTTGGAAATGGCGCAGGCAATCGGGTTGCGCACCATGTAGATCAGACGCGCCTGCGGATAGAATTCCGCCATGCGGCGCACGACAGGGTTGGAGGTGTCTTCTGCGGTATTGGTATAGTTGGGTGAGAAATCTCCCAGAACGGCGGTCTCGGGGGCGTTGGCGTAGATGTCGCTGTACCAGTCCCAGCCCAGTTTCCAGTTTCCGGCAAAGAAGCGGGGCTCCTTGACCTCGGGGGTAAAGATATCGGGGTGCTGTTCCAACGCCCGGTAGAGGCTGGTCGTGCCACTGCGTGCGGCACCAATAACGAAAAAGCCAATGTCGGGTTTGGTCATGGAGGGGTCTTTCAATAGGGTGGCCGTCAGCTACGGTGTTCAGCTGCAAATCAATTCTGGGGGTCTGATATCGACTGGTGTTGCCACAGATGCAAGCCGGACAAACAGAGTGTAGCGCCAAACCCGAGGCCGAGGATTCGCAGCGCTCTAGATGCCGACCACATCAAGGACCCTCGTGGTTGCGGGCACCCGGGGCCTGAGGTCGGCAAAAGCGCTGTGGCGGACCAGCACACAGACCACATCGGCCTGCGCCAGCGCGTCAGCCAGCGGGGTCAGGGTGACGGGCTTGGCGGCGAAGCTGCCGGGCAGGGTGTCGATATGCGGCTCGACCGCCAGCACCCGGCACCCGAGATCGGCAAAACCATGTGCGATCTGCATGGCGGGGCTTTCGCGCAGGTCGTCGATGTCGGGTTTGAAGGCAAGCCCCAGGCAGGCCACCTTGACATCCTTCATCGCGCGGTCGGGATTATCGGCCAGCACCTGCATGATGGCGTCCTTGCCTTTTTGCAGGACCCAGTCGGGCTTTTCATCGTTGCGCATCCGCGCTGTGCGGATCAGCCTGGCCGTTTCGGGGGCCGAGGATACGATGAACCACGGATCCACGGCGATGCAATGGCCCCCCACGCCCGCCCCCGGTTGCAGGATGTTGATGCGCGGGTGGCGGTTTGCCAGCGCGATCAGTTCCCACACGTCGATGTCGAGCGCGTCGCAGATCATCGACAGCTCATTGGCAAAGGCAATGGAAACATCCCGGCAGGAGTTTTCCGTCAGCTTGCACATCTCGGCGGTGCGCGCGTTCGTGATCGCGCAGTTGCCCTTGACCACCAGCTTGTACATGGCGACGGCCATTTCGCTGGCCCGCGCCGTCATGCCGCCGATGATGCGGTCGTTTTCAACCAGTTCACGCACGACCTGACCGGGCAGAATCCGTTCGGGGCAATGCGCAATCTGTATGTCGGCGTCTTCTCCGGCGGTCTGCGGAAAGCTGAGATCGGCGCGCGCCTCGGCCAGCCAGCCGGCCATCTGTTCGGTGGCGCCCACCGGCGAGGTGCTCTCCAGTATGACCAGATCGCCGGGCTTCAGCACCGGCGCGATCATCAAGGCGGCGGATTGGATATAGCTCAGGTCCGGTTCGTGATTGTCCTTGAACGGCGTCGGCACCGCGATGATGAAGGCGTCCGCAGGTTCGGGCGTGCGTGTTGCGCGCAGCTTGCCGCCGGTGACGGCCTTGTGGACGATCCCGTCCAGTTCCGGTTCGACGATGTGGATCTTGCCGGCGTTGATCGTATCCACCACTTTTTGCGAGATATCGACACCGACCACCTGCGTGCCGCGCGCCGCAAAAAGAGCCGCCGTCGGCAAGCCGATATAGCCAAGGCCGATCAGCGAAATAGTCTCAAACATGGATAACGTCCTTGGTTGGGTCCGCGGCGAGCACCCGCGCGATGCGGGTTGCGGCATCGCCGTCGCCATAAGGGTTGAGCGCGCGGGCCATCTGGCTGTGCGCGGCGGGATCGTCCAGCAGGCGGATCGTTTCACGGCGAATGCTGGCCGGGTCGGTGCCCACCAGCCGGACCGTGCCCGCGCTGACGGCTTCGGGGCGTTCGGTGGTGTCGCGCATCACCAGCACCGGTTTGCCGAGGGCAGGGGCCTCTTCCTGCACGCCGCCTGAATCGGTGACGATGATATGGGCCTGGCGCATCAACCACACGAAAGGCAGGTAATCCTGCGGCGCGATCAGATGCACATCCGTGCTGGTGCCCAGAATGCGGTGGACCGGTGCCTGAACACGGGGGTTGAGGTGGACGGGATAGACGATCTGCACGTCACGGTCGGCGGCGATGTCGCGCAGGGCGGTGCAGATGTTTTCGAACCCCTGGCCGAAATTCTCGCGCCGGTGGCCGGTGACCAGAATCATCCGCCGATCGGGGTTGATCATCGGGAACTGCGCGCGCATCCTGGCGTCCAGCGTCGCGTCGGCGTCGAAACGCGCGACGATCTGGTGCAGCGCGTCTATCACCGTGTTGCCGGTGACAAAGATGCTGGCATCATCCACATTTTCGGCGCGCAGGGCGGTGCGTGCGGTTTCTGTCGGTGCAAAATGCAGATCGGCAATGCGGCCCACAACGCGGCGGTTCATTTCTTCGGGCCAGGGCGCATGGATATTCCCGGTGCGCAGTCCCGCTTCGACATGGCCGACAGGTACCTGCGCGTAAAAGGCGGCAAGCGAGGCGGCCATGGTGGTTGTCGTGTCGCCATGCACCAGCAACCGGTCATAACTGCCGTCCGCCAGAATGCCCCGCATCGCCAGCAGGATATTGGCGGTGATGTCGGTCAGGTCCTGCCCCGGTTTCATGATGTTGAGGTCAAAATCGGGGACGATCCCAAAAAGCCTGAGCACCTGATCCAGCATTTCACGGTGCTGGGCGGTCACGCAAACATGGGTGATCAGACCCGGCATCTGCTTGAGCCGCTGTACCACGGGCGCCATTTTTATGGCTTCGGGGCGGGTGCCGAACACAACGATGATCTTCAAGTCTGCCCTCTTTCCACGCATCTGTCTTCAGGCCGGATATTTCTGCTCTGGGTAGAGGTTCTGGACCGGATTGCAACGCGAAAAGCCTGCGCGCACCTGCCAGCAGCGGATATCAGCGCCGCTGGTCAGCCTTGGTTCGCGGAGGCATAAACCCCGGCCGCTGCGGCCAACGCGCCCTGCTGAAGCTGCCATGCCCGGCGGCGGGCCGCATCCGATACCTTTGTCAGAGCGGTTGCATCGCCCAGCAACAGGCGCAGCGCATCCAGCACCGCCTGCGGATCATCCGCCGCCACCACGTGGCCGGCGCTGCCGTCGCGCCCGACCAGATCGGGCGGGGTGCCACGGTCATAGCAGATCACCGGCCGGCCGGCGGCCATCGCCTCCAGCACGGTGCGCCCGAAGCTTTCGGCAAAGTGGCTGATGCTGAGCACAATATCGGCGCCCTTCATGGCATCGACAGGGCTGTCGGCATAGCCCGCGTAGCACAGATTGGGCGGCAGTTTTCCAAACTGTGCCGGGTCCGGCGCGCAGGGGCCGATCAGCCTGAACTGTGCCTTCACACCGGCGCGGTCTGCCAGATGCGCCAGCCTGACCATGTCCGCCACGCCTTTTTTTGCGGACAGGCTGCCGATCAATGCAACGCGGGGCGGCGTTGCAGGTGCGAAAGCAACATCGAACAGAGCCGGATCAGCAGTATTATGCACCAGACCGACGCGGGAGGCGTCCGCCCCCAGCCAGTCTTGCACAGCGCGCGAGTTGACCACGAACCGGTCGGCGCTGCTCAGGATCTGTCTGCGCAGGGCAGGGGCGGTCAGGCCCAGATCCAGACATAGCTGCGGGTCACTGCCCGGCAGTTCGCGTATATGCACGGTCGTGCGTAGCCCCAGTTGGCGCGCCGCGCGCAGGGGGGCGTCCATCACCAGCGTATTCTGGTGAATGTCCTGTGCGCCGCTGTCACGGATCAGCGCGCACAGACCGGCAAGCGTGGCCGGATGCGGCGCAACCCCGCCGAACAGCCAGCCGAAGGGGCGCACATGGATGCGGTGGCAGCGCAGTTTCAGCGCGGCAAGGTAATCCGCATTCATCACATGCGGCAGCACCACCGACGGCGTCAGCCCTGCGCCCCGTGCCCGGTCGAGCATGTCGAGCAGGCTGCGCTCTGCCCCGAAGATTTCCCGGCGCGCCTGATGGCCAAAGAACAGCACCGGGCGGGCAGGGTCGCGGGCGGCCAGATCGCCGGCCAGCACCGGCAGGGGATCAAGCCCCCTGGCGCGGCCTGTGTGCAGATAGTGCAGCAGCGGATTCTGGTCGGTGACGCCATGGGCCAGCGCATATCCCGTGGTGCTGAAACCGGGGCCGGGGTCACGTCCTTCGGATGCGCCGGTTTCCAGATAATGGACGGCGCCGTCCACGCCGGTTCCGCCGGGGGCGGCGCGCAGATCGGCATAGGTTTGCAGATACCAGCCTTCGTCGAACAGTCCGGACTGGCGGATCAGGTCTTCGGGCTGCATTTGGGCGGCAGGATCGCCCACGCCGATGCTGTCGGGGATGGCAAAGGGGCGCTGCGCAGGGTGCTGGGGCAGGGGAAGCGCCCCGGTATCTGCCGCGCGGGCATGCCAGCGCAGGCTGGCCAGATGATAGCTGCGCCGCGCGCCCATCCGCAGAGATGCGATATTGGTATCACCGTGGCGGGTCAGGGAACTGTCCGTCTGTCGCCCGAAGGCCAGCGGCAGGCCGGGTCGCACTTCGGACACGGCGGTATCACCATGGACATGCCGGATACGCTGCCAGTATTCGGTATCGGCGCCGGCGCGGGTGCGGTCCCAGAAGCCCAGCGTATCGCGCAGCGCCGCGCGGATCATCAGGGACGAGGTGTTGCGATGGACCAGCCCCGCATCGCCCCACCAGCGGGTGAACCGCAGATCCGGCGTGGCGCGGACCCAGTGCGATACGCTGGCCGCTGCGGCAGGTTTGCGCAGCAGGCGGCGCACCTGAAACGCGATGCGGGCCGGGTGCGACCAGTCATCGGCGTCCTGCACCGTGATGAACGCCCCCCCGGCCGCCGCAAGCCCGATATTGCGCGCAGCATAGGCGCCGGGCGCCTGCGCCCCGTCCAGCAGGCGAATGCGCGGATCGGTCTGGCCCAGCCGTGCCACCATGGCGCGTGTATCGTCGGTTGAACCGTTATCGATCACCAGAATTTCCAGCGCGTGCCAGCTTTGCGCCATCAGGCTGCGCAGGGCGGTCTCGATGGTCGTTGCCGCATTGCGGGCGGGCATCAGGACACTGACCAGCGGGCCGCGATGGATGGCGGCGAAGGGCAGGGGCCAGCGCGATGTCTGCAGCCGGTCAAAGGCGGGCAGATCGCCCGCCGCGCGAGCCACACGCGGTCCGGCAAGGCCTGCACCGCCAAAAAGCAGGGCCATGTGGCGGTGCCATGCACCTGTATGGCCGTTGGTGGCGGCAATGATGTTGCACTGTGCCAGCATCAGATCGGGCGTGCGCCCGAAACCGCGCACAGCCTTGCCCAGCAGCGCGCGCGCGCGCGAAGGGTCACCCGCCATCACGGCGCTTTCGATCGCCAGCAGTGCCGGATCGGGCAGGCCAAAGCCGTGGATCAGGTCACGGGCCGGGTCCAGCGCGGACAGGGCATCCTCGGCCTGTGGCCAGTCGCCGCGCGCTGCGGCCTGCCGGGCGATGGCGATGGCGGCCCAGGCCCGTTCGCCGGGATGGGCATCCTGGCGGGCGATGTCGCGCAGCGCGTCCACGCCGCCCTCCAGCATTCCCATCGCCAGATCGCGTTCCCGCAGCATCGCGGTCAGCAGGCAGGGCAGGCGCCCCTCTACCCGGCCGTGGCGCAAATAGTGTTTGCGCGGATCGATGCCCGCGCGGCCAACGTCGGGGTAGACCGACAGATACCAATCGGGATCGAAATGATCGGCGCGAAAGCGTGCCATGCGGGGGAGGGCTCCGTCTTGGTCGGGCCCCGCGTCAAGGGGCGGTCATGCGGCCTGAAGCCGGGACAATGACACTTTACATCAAGCCTGATCAAGGCCATTTAGCGTCTGGCTGGACTGCTCTTGCAGCGTATTTATTTCAGTAAACGCACCGGAACGGATATCTTTTCTGTGTCGAATGATGCCACCAAAAAGCCCGGATCGTCCCCCCTTGCACCGCTGGTCGCGCAGATGCAGGGCCGCACCGAGGCGCTTTATCTGCGCAGCAAGGCGCTGGAACAGCAGGTGCGCCATCTGGAGGCCACCCATCCTGTCATCTGCATGCGTCCGGCTGCGGGGGGGCTTGTGTCACGTCTTGCGTGGCGGGTGATCCCCGCGCTGCGGCGACGCCGCGAGGTTCAGACCATTCGGGATTGCGGGCTGTTCGACGGCGCGTGGTATCTGGCCCAATACGCGGATGTGCGCGAGGCGGGGGGGGATCCTGCGGGGCATTACCTGCGTTTTGGGGCCACCGAGTTGCGCGACCCCGGCCCGTGGTTCAGCACGGCCCATTATCTGCATCTGTATCCCGATATTGCACAGGTCGGGATCAATCCGCTGTTGCACTATCTGCACGCAGGCTGGCGCGAGGGCCGCGCGATCCGCCCCGGCATGGCCACAGGGCCGGGCGAGGGCACGGTGTGAGCCCGCGCAGCCCCGATGCAGACTGGTGCCTTCCGGATCGCGTGGCGTATGTGGTCAGTCACAGCTACCCGTATTCCAGCAACGGCTATGCGGTGCGCACTCATGAGGTCGCGCGCGCCCTGGTGGGGCTGGGGCATGACGTGGTTGTCATCAATCGCCCCGGCAGACCCTGGAGCATCGAAGGTTTCACCGCCGCCGGACCGGTGCGATCCGAAGAGATCGTCGACGGGGTGCGCTATGTCTTCCTGCCGCTGGCGGCGAACCCCGAGGACAGCAGGCGCACACGGTTGCGCCGCGCCGAGGCCGCATTGCTTGAGGCGTTCGGGATCTTTCGCCCCGGTGTCGTTATCGGCGTGTCGAACTGGGAAAACGCAGAGCCTGCACAGAACGCCGCACGGCGCCATGGCTGCGCGTTCTTCTACGAACAGCGCGGGTTCTGGGAAATGTCGCGCGCGGCGGTCGAGCCGGAATACGCCCAGTCAGAGGAATATCAACGCACCCGCGATTACGAGCTGCGCATCGCCCGCGATGCCGCTGCGGTGTTCACCCTGAACGGGCCCATGCGCGCCGAGATGATCCGCCGCGGCGTGCCTGAGGCCAAGATCCATCTGGCGCCCAACGGCGTGTCGCCCCCCGGCCCCATCGCCAAGGGCATCACCCGCAAGAGTCTGGGCATCACCGAGCGCCATCTGCTGGGATATGTCGGATCGCTGTCGGAATACGAGGGCACCGGATTGCTGGTGCATCTGGTGGCACGCCTGCGCCGCGAAGATATCGATGTGGGCCTGCTGATCGTCGGGTCCAGCGCGCCCAAGGGTCTGATCGGATCGCAGCACGCCCCGTCGCAGGAATCCGGGCTGCGCGCGCTTGCCGAAAGTCTGGGCGTTCAGGCGCATGTGCATTTCGCAGCGCAGCAGTCCTGGGACCGGATCGGCGCCTATTACACATTGCTGGATGCCATCGTGATGCCGCGCCTGCGCTCGGACATGACCGACATCGTGGCGCCGCTGAAACCTTATGCGGCGGCGGCCTATGGGGTGCCGTTCTTCATGACGGACATGCCGTCGCTGGCCGAAATCGCTGCGGATATCGACGCCAGACTGTTTGCCGAGGGCGATCTGGATGCGCTGGCGGGCATGGTGCGCGATCAGTTGGCGGCGACGCCTGCCCCGGCTGCGCCCGATATCCGCGCCAGCGTGCGCTGGCCCGAGCGGGTGCGTGTGATGTCGCGGCTGCTACAGGTTGAGGCCGCAAAGCAGCATACGCGCATGGCGCAGGTTTTTGCGGATGGGTTTGGACCGGGGCAGGGCCATGCCGGGCCGGGCGGCGCGTTTGATATCGGGGTCCTGCCGCAGGTCGTCTTTGAGCGGGGGGCGCAGACGCTGGCCTGTCTGGGGCCGGGGCGGCATCTGAAGGGCGACGGGGTCGCGCGGCTGACGCGCACCAATATTCTGGCGCATCTGGCGACAGCGACGCCCGGGGTGTTCGTGATCGACTGGGCCGGGTTGCAGACCCAGCCTGGCGACTGGGCGGGCCTGTGGTCGATTCATGACATGCGTCTGAACCGGCTGGTGATGACCGCCTGCCGCATCGCCACCGAGCGCGGCTGGCGCTGCCAGGTGACGGGGCCTGTCAACCGCTCGCAGGCGCCGCTCTATCGTACGGTCGCCGCCGTGCTGGAGGAGGTCCTGCCATGAAGATCGCGGTGCTGGCCGAACAGAACTTCAACCTGATCGACGGGTCGACCATCTGGTTGCTGAACGTGTGCAAGCTGTTGGCGCTGCAACCGGATTTCGACACCACGCTGCTTTTGTCCCATCGCCTCACCGACCGGGTTCTGGCCGATGAGGTGCCCGCCAATATCCGGATCGTGGATATGGACGATATTGCCGCCTTGACAGGAGCCCCGCAGGACCGGCTGGACGCGGACGCGCTGATTGCCACCCTGAGCGATTGGGAATCGCAGAACGGCGCGTTCGAGCGGATCTTTGTGCGCGGCACCGCCTATCTGGAAGAGCTTCTGGCCGCGCCGGGTTTTGCCCCCCGCGTCGTCGGTTATGCCCCCAGCGCCATTCCCGATCTGGCACAGCCCGAACCCGATTGGGTCCGGCTGGGGCGCGCCGCCCGCGTGCCCGTGGTGGTGCAAAGCGATACCGCCAAATACGCGCTTGAATCGCTCAGCGATTATCCCGCGCATGTGGTGCATGTGGTGCCCCCCATCGTGTTTCGCGGCGATCCGCCGCCGCCGCGCGCCGCGGATCGCGCCGTGCTGTGCTATTCGGGCAAGGTTGATCTGCATTACGGGCTCGACTGGTTGCTGGATATCTGCGCGGTGGTCGGCGATACCCCCGGCCTGGGGGTTAGCCTGATCGCGGGCAAGGATACCCACCGCCCGAAATACCGCGACTTCTTCAAACGGGTGGATCGGTTCCGTGCGGATCTGGCGGAGGGGCGCATCGCGGGTGTCGAACTGGTCACCAACGTCCCCCATGCGCAGGCCAAGGCCCGCATGGGGCGGGCGGATTTCGCCTATTGCCTGCGCCATGACCGCTATGACGATGTGATTGAAATCTCGACCAAGATTGTCGAATTCTGCACTCTGGGCGTGGCGCCGATCCTGAACGACAATGCGTTGAACCGCGCGCTGTTCGGGGATGATTACCCCTATTATATCGATATCGCCTGTGAGGATGTCGGCGCCCGCGTGCTGCAGATCATGGCGGGCAAGGGCAGCGCCGAGCATGACGCGGCATTGACCCGGATCGCAAGGATCGCGGCGGATTTTTCCGCCGAGGCCCTGTCCGAGCGGCTGGCCGAGGCGATCCGTGGCAGCAGGAAACACCCCGGCGCGCCCGATCATGGCCCGCGCCGCATTCTGATCGCCACCCACGAGCGCAAGTTTCTGCTCCAGTTCGTTGACCAGCTGCGCGGCGATGCGGCGATCACGCTGGAGTGGCAGAACTGGCTCACCACGACAAAGCCTGACGGCAGCCCCGTGGTGCCTGAGCACATCGATACGGTGTTTTGCGAATGGTGCTGCGAGAACGCCGTCTGGCACAGCCGCAACAAGCGCGCCGGCACGCGGCTGATCGTGCGGCTGCACCGCTTCGAGGCGTTCCGCGATTTTCCCGAAAGGGTGGACTGGGACAAGGTCGACGCCCTGATTGTGGTGTCCGAGCATTTCCGCGACATGATGGTGCAGCGTTTCGGCGTGGACCCGGGCCGGGTGCATGTCATGGCGCAATATATCGACTGGCCGCAGCTGGGCCGCCCCAAGCTGGCGCAGGCGCAATTCACCCTCGGGCTGGTGGGCATCAACCCGTTCGAGCACAAGCGTTTCGACCGCGCGATCGATTTTCTGGTCGCGCTGCGCCGGGTGGATCCGCGCTTTACGCTGGCCGTGCGCAGTGTCATGCCGTGGGAAATCGACTGGGTCTGGAACAACCGCGAGGACAGCCGCGCCGATTTCGAGCGGGTGTTCAACCGCATCTTTTCCGACCCGGGTCTGACACAGGCTGTGCGGTTCGATCTGCCGGGCAGCGATATGGAGGAATGGTATCGCGGCATTGGCACCATCATATCCAGTTCGGACACGGAAGGCTGTCATACGTCCGTGCTGGAAGGTATGGCATCGGGCTGCTATCCGGTGGTGCATGACTGGCCCGGGGCGAGGTCGCTATTTGCCCCTTACGTTCATGCGGACATGACCCGGGCCATACCGGCCTTGTGCGCCTTTGCCGATCAGCCAGGCAGCGCCCGCGCCGCGGCCCGGATCAAACTGGCCGAGCGGGTAAAAATCCACGATGTCGCGTCATTCACGCAGCATTTCCTGAAATTGTGAGCGCCCCCATGACCAAAGAACCACCACAGAAAATCACCTTCGATGATGTCGAGCGCGCCCGGCGCAATTTCGCGAAAACACTCGCCGCCTTTCGCAAGCAGAAGGGCCGCTATCACAATCCGGCACCGGAACTGGCCGCGTCCAAACTGGCAGATTGCGCGCTGCTGCCGAACCGGTATGCCCTGCTGGACAAGGTGGCCAAGGGCGGCGTGATGGCCGAGGTCGGGGTGGACCGCGGCGATTTCTCGCTGGAGATTTTCAACCGCTGCGCGCCTGACCATCTGCACCTGTTCGACATCGACATCTCGCGATTGGTCAATCCTCAGATCCGGGCTGAACTGGCCCGTCCGGATGCGCGGATCACGACCCATGTCGGCGACAGTTCGGCCCATCTGGGCCAGATGCCGGACGCCCATTTCGACATGATCTACATTGATGGCGATCACGCCTATGAAGGCGTGATGAAGGACATCAAGGCGGCAGTGCCAAAGCTGAAACCAGCGGGGGTTCTGATCTTCAACGACTATACCGTCTGGTCGGCAAGCAGCATGTACCATTGCGGCGTCGCGCGGGCGGTGCATGAATTCTGCCAGAGCAACCCGTGGAAATTCCGCTACATGGCTTTGCAGACGATGCTCTACAACGATGTGATGCTGGTGCGGGAATAGGGGCGGGCAAGCACCTCATCAAGCGCGCGAAAGAACATGGCCGAAATGCGCGGCGGCGCGAGGGCCGCAAGGGCGGCGGGATCAGGTGGGGTGGCCGGATGCGACAGGCAGTTTTCCAGCGCCTGGCCCAGCCCGTCAGCGGCGTTCCGGTCAAAAAGCTGCGCCCCGATAGGTATCAGCGCCTCGGCCCCCGGGGTGGCTGGCATGACGAAGGGTTTCGCGAAGGTGGCGGCCATCATCGCGGCCCCGGAATTGAGCGTCTCTCGGTAGGGCAGGACCATGACATCGGCCGCCCGGTGCAAATACTGGATCTCGGTATCTTCGACCTTGCGCGCCAGCAGGGTGATGCGGGGATCGGTGCCGAACCTGTGGACCAGATCACGGGCGATATCGCGGTCGCTGGGCAGGCCGCCGACAAGGGCGGCCATTGTGCGCTCTGGCCGGGCATTGGCAAGCGCGGTGAACCGTTGCAGAAACGGGCCGATATTCTTGTAGCCCTGCAACGACCCGAAAGAGCCGAACACGAACGCATCGCGCGGTATGCTGAAATGGGCCCGCGCGGCGATGGCATCGACGCTGTCGGGAACAGTGCCGTCATAGGTCATGTGCGGCACGGTAAAGGCAGGAGGCGCGGCGCGGTCAAAGGCCTGCTCGAGCAGGGGCAGATGCGCATCGTCCATCACATGCACGGCATCGAAACTGTCGAATATCCAGCGCCGCAGGGCCAGATAGGTCTGCGGGTAGGCATTGCCGTGGGGAAAGACATTATGCGCCGTCCACAAAAGCCGGGCCCCGGTGCGCGCGCGAAAGGTCTCGATCATGTCGATGGTGCGGGTCAGCCGCGCCATGGCGTCGGCTTCTGACAGGGCGCCGTAGAAGATCGCGGCGAACCAATGCGCATGCAGCACGACAGGGCCGGGCCAAGACACATGCGCCAGATCTTTGGGCAGGCGCAAGCCGGCCACGGCAACTCCGTGGCGCGCCGCCTGACCGTAGAGCAGAACCTGATAGCGGTTGGCCCAGGCCGTCGGCAGCGTCAGCAACAGGGTCGGGGGCCGGCCCGCCGGTCCGGGGTTGGTGTGGTGCAGGGCGCGCCAAAGCGAGACCAGCGTGCGGCTGGCTGTGGCCGGCTCGATCAGGGGCAGCGGCAGGGCCATCAGCGCTGTCCTCCACGGGTGGCGGCGTGATGCGCGCGCGCATGGGCATAGGCCGCCGCATGGCCTGCCGGATCAGCGGGATCGGGCAGGCAGAACACTCTGCCCCGAAGCGTCTTGCATATCTCTGGCGCGTCAAAGCGGTCCTGGGCGGCGATGATGATTGCATCGGCGGCAGCGATGCAGCGGTTTTGCTGGTCACGATGCAGTCTGGTGCGCGGGGCGGCTGGCAACAGATCAGCGGCGCGCGGTTCATAGACAAACGGCAGCCCGTGATGGGTGGCCAATGCCAGCGCCTTGAGCGCGATATCCCAATCGCCGCAGGCATGGATCAGGCCGCAGGCATGGGCGTGCAGAGCCTGCCCTGCAATGTCTGTTTCAAGCTCGAGCAGGGCGGCGGGCGGCATGCGCGCCGGGTCCAGGGCGCGGTATCCGGGACGGATGATGCGCAGACCGTCGCGCTGCGTGACATGCTGCCCGTCGGGCTGCGCAGCGGTTACGCCCGGTTCGGGCTGCGCCAGTGGCAGGCAGACCACCGGATGCAGCCCCCCGGCCACTTGCGCCTGTAACAGAGCCGCATTTCGCACGGCATCAGCGCCGCCATCCTCGGGGGCGAGACCTGTCATCAGATAGAATACACTGCCGGGATCGGGCACATCGGTGACCGGCCCAGCCACCGTCGGCAACCAGCCCGGGTCAAGCGGTTCCAGCACCTCGTCAAGCTCTTGCGCCCGGCGTGCGAAAGCGTCTTGTCCCGGCTCGGCTACGGCCAATGCGTGACAGGCTGCGGCCTGTAGCCGCAGATGCCCGACGGCTTCGGCCAGTTGCACCGTGCTGCGCAGCTGTGCCGGGGTCAGCGTGCCAACATCCATATCACCGCAGACCGCATCCGGCGCGCGCGGGGATGTCACAAGCCGGGTTCCCTCCGGCGGCGTGTCCCCTTGCGGGGGTGCGACCAGATGAAAGGCAGCAAAATCGGCATTCGGGGGGGTGAGAAAGCTTTCGTCAAAGCCCATGGCGCCCCCCTTTTGCGGCTGCAATGCAACGGACCGCGCGGGCCCCAGACCTTCTTCGGACGCGCATCCCAGGCAGGGGGCGTCGGGAAGCGGCGTCAGGGCCTTGTCGAAATAGAGCGGGCAAATATGGGCTTGCGATGCGCCGCTGATTTGCCCGGTCACGGCGATCCAGGTGTCCGGCTGCACCGCGCAGAGCGCCTGACCCAGCAGGTGCATCCTGCCCAGGGCCGCCGTCTGCCAGATCGGTGCGGCAGGCAGGACCGTGCGCAGGGCCTGCGTCTGCTCTGCGGCAAGGTCGCTTGCGCGGGCCGAGGCGGGCAGCGCATCGATCTGCGGCAGCGGCGCATCGCAAAAGGGCGTCAGGCTCAGCGGTGCCCCGCAATCAAGCTGCCAGCCGCCCGTACCCGACAGCACCCGCCATGCTACCCGGGTGGCCCCGGGCGGGGCGACAAATGCGTGAGCAAGGGAAAAACTGCCGGTCTCGTCGATCAGATCCTGCGACGGTTTGGCAAGGCGAATGTGATTCACGAAACGATCGGATCTGGACAATCCCTCGGCCTGGGCCAGCAGGGGCGCGCCTTGATCGTCGCTGAACATCAGATGCACAGCGCCGAGCAGGGTTCCTTCGCCGCCGCAGGCCCGAATACGGCCGCGCAGGGCATAGTGGCCTGCGGGGTCGATGCTGGCCGTGCCCTGTGCGCCGATATTTTCGGGCGCGCCAAGCCATATCAGCCGCAGGGCGCGCAGATGCAGGTCCGCGCCGGTGTTCCAGCGCAGGACACGCACCTGCATGGCGGTGCAGCGCGCCGGCACCGTGATGCTGGCCATCCCTGCGCCAGCATGTTCATCTGGCACGACATAGCGGAAGGCCCCGACCTGATCGGACGTTGCCAGATTGGGCGGCGGATCGACCCACGCGCCGGTGGCGTCAAGGAACCGAAACGCCACCAATGCATCACGCGGCCGAAGCAGCGCACCGCGCTTGAAGGTAAGGTCCAGATCGTAGCTTTCGCCCGGGCGTACGGAAAAATGCTCGGTCCCCATGGTTTGCTCTGCGAGTTGTATGTCGCGTTCGGCATCGGCATCGTCGGGCGAGGCGGGCGCCAGCATCATCTTGTCGTGCATCCGCACCTGGCCGGCCCTCCAAAGATGCAGCTCAAGCTGGACGCTGGTGCAGTTTTCCGGAACGGCAAAGACCATATCCACGGCGACCGGACCCGCCTTTGCCGGTTTGCCGATATAGCGATAGGCGCCAAAAATGGAGGAATGCGCGAAGGCTGCCGCGCCCTCCCCGCCGGTATCGGGATCGGGCAGCGCCGTTCCTGCCGCATCCAGAAAGACGAAACGCACCAGTGCGGGGTGCAGGCCAGAGGGGTTCGAGATCTCTGCCGAGAACGTCAGTCGATAGCGGATGCCTGGTGATACGTCACGCTGAAGCCGCGCTATCGGGTCTGACAAAATGCGTTCTTCCGTGTCTGAAACCTGAACCTGTGGACCGGAATCGCCGAAACCGCCCTGGCCGTCAAGGTGCAGGGTGCGCGCGATCTGTTGCGCGTGGGGCGATAGCAGCGCACGGAGCATTAGGCATTTGTGAAAGGGTCGGTGCGAAAACCCTGCACCAGTCCCTTACAAATACAGGATCGCCTCATGTCCGATACATCCGCCCGGCTCGCGTTGCCGTATCTGCAGCCCGCACAGGCCCAAAAGCATGTGACCCATAACGAGACATTACGGCGGCTCGATGCCCTGGTGCAGCTGAGCGTGATCCGATCGATCCGGTCAGGCGTTCGATGCCGATATAGGTATCGCCCGCCGCCTGACCGGCCATGCCACGCCCCGTGCCCAGATCGGCGGTGACCCCCGTATCAGAATAGACATAGCTGACCATGTCGCGCCCGGTGCCCCCGTCATAGCTGTCCGATCCGCCAGAGCCGACAAACCAGTCGTAGTGGCCCAGACCCCGGAGCCGGTTGTCTGACTCGTCACCCTGAATGAAATCGCCATGGATCGTTCCGGTGATGTTTTCGACATTGCTGATCAGCTTTGTGTCCTGCCCCGACCGGACGATGCCGGTTTCCAGATTGATGATGGCGCCTTGGCTGAGGTCAAAGAGGCTGACCATGTCCGATCCGCTGCCGCCATCGACCACGTCATTGCCTGCACCCGGAGTGATCCAGTCCCCACCGCCGCCCCCGATCAGCGTGTCATTGCCTGCGCCGCCTTCCAGATTGTTCGCGTTGGCATCCCCGATGATCAGATCCGCGTAATTGCTGCCGATCACGCTTTCGATTTCGGACAGGGCATGGCCCTGCCCATCGCCGACATTGGCAGTGCCGTTGTTGAAATCGACGATCACACCCTGATCCGCCTCGGCGAAGGATATCGTGTCGTGGCCCTTGCCCCGATTACCGTATCGGCATGCGGGCCCCACATGAGAAGATCGTTCCCGTCACCGCCCCGCAGGGGAATCTTGGTCGACATCAGGATGTGATCGGCGTTGAACAGCGCCGTGCGGCTGAATTCGGCGGCGGTCAGGGGGCTGCCATTGCTGCTTTTCAGGCGCAGCAGGTCGCCCTCGATCGTAATCTCGGCGCCGTCGGCGCGGGAGTGGAAAATCAGCCCGCTGATATCGCGGACCGAGTGGTAGGCGCTCAGGTCAAGCCGGTCCATCGTGATGTCGAAATCGCTGACCGTGTCGATTTCGTCGTCAGGGGTAAAGATAAAGATATCCGCCCCAAAACCGCCATGCAGCGTATCGCGCCCGGCGCCATCAATGAGAATGTCGTTGCCATTGCCGCCCTGCAATGTGCCGCCCGCGGCAGAAGCCGTCAGGACATCGTTGCCCGATCCGCCACTGCGGCCCTGCGCGGTGACACCGTTGCTGCCGACATCGATCGCCAGGCGGGTCAGGCCGCTGTCACGGGTGGACAGGACCAGAAGTTCGACGCTGCCATTGCCATGGACCACGAACCGAAGTTGAGCGACCCCGTCCAGCGCGGTCTGCAGCGTGTCCTCGAAGGTGCCGCGTTCGATCAGGCGCCCGCTTGGCAGCATCTGAAACAGGCTGATCCCGCCGTCCGATCCGCCCACGGCCACCAGCGTCTGACCGTTGATCTCTATCACGTCGAGCGCGGCGATTCCGGCGAAACGGGTGTCGCGTGTGTCGTTGACCTGATCGACAAAGTTCAGCGCGCCGTTGTCGGCCAGGCGCAGGACGGTCAGCGATCCGGTGCCGTAACTGCCCAGCAACACGAAACTGTCATTTCCCGCCTGCACCGTGCGCAGCACGGATGGCTGGTCCACGGGAAGCTGGTCGGCAAATCCAATCGTGGCCTTTGTGGTGAGCTTGCCATCGGCGGCCACTGAAAGGACGCTGAGCGCGTTCTCATGCATCGAGGCCGTCAGCAGGTAGGTGTGCCCGCCAGAGGTGGTGATGCTGTCCAGGGCGCTGATGCCTGCATAGGACTTTGTGGCGCTGTCCTCTATGGTCTGGCGCAGGATCAGATTGCCGGAGCTGTCGCGCTGATAGGCCGACAGCCCCGCGCCGCCGGGCCTTGCGGCATAGATGTACTCCCGCCCGCCGCTTTGCAGCCCGTGAAGCGTGACCTGATTGCCGTAAAAGCCGACCCCGTCCAGATAGGCCTTGGCGCTGCCGCCGTCTTCGGCCAGCCGGGTCACGGTGGCGCGGTCGATGGGGCGCGCCGCGCCGTCGAAGTGCAGGGTCTGCTGATCGCCTGTCTGGGGTTTCTGGGTCGTGAAATCACTGGCCCGCAGCATGCTGCCGGTCAGATCAGCCGCGCTGAAGCGGCCTGTCGCCAGATCCTGAATCATCACCGTGTGAGCGCCGGAACCCCCGGTTACGTCGATCCGGCCGACTTGGCCCAGGGTGTCCAACTCGGCCCCCCAGACGGTCTGGATCAGCGATAGAATGCCCACTTTCTTACCCCCAAGACAGCGTCCGTGCGCGATCTCATGGGTGATGGGGCGGCCCGACAGAGGCATGTCGCAAAGGCGTCAGAAAGTTGGCTTATCTCTCTATTTTAAAGCCAAATTCAGACAAGTTGAAAACGAATGCCGTTTCGGTGAAACCTGTGGGTCAGCTGGAACCTGAAACGCCCTGATATCGGTCCAGAATCCGCCGTATCAGCGGGCGCGGCGCGGATGTGGCGGTAACATTGCGGCTGTACAAAGCGGCCGCCACGCGCGTCCAGTGGGCTGTCGTCAGATCATCCCGGAAAAACAGATCGGGCGGCACGCTGCCCGGATCGAACACAAAGCCGGGCTGAACCGGTTGGACCCGTTCGACCAGTGAATTGTTCGAGTTGACGAAACGACGGCGCAGTTTCGAGTGCTCGGAGCGGCTGAGCAACGTGGCGGCAGGGGCATCGCCCGGACGAATGGCGCAGCGTATCGTTTCGATCAGATCGCCGGGCGGAGGGGCCTCGCGGTTCATGATCTCGGTCGCGACGAAGAATTCTATCGGATCGGGCGAAATATTGGCATTTTCCTGCGATTTCAAGGGCGCCAGCGCATCCGCCTTCAGATCGCTGTCCATCAGCCGCAGGAAGGTGCCGACAATGCCACCTTCGCTGTTTTTCATGCTGGCGTAATCGACCAGCCGGATCTCTTCGGGGCGGAACCCTTCCAGCAACGCGGTATAGACGTTCGAGTGATCGATCGGCACGCCGCCCCCGCGGCGGTCCGACAGGCCGGCCTTGACGTATTTGCGCAAATTCGGCGCCGGCCGGGTCTTGGCCACCTGCATCCACAGCGATTGCAGCAGTTCGACCTGCTGGCGCATCGTGTAGACCACGCGCACCTCGCCGAAGGCGCGCAGCCGCGCTGCAAGCTGGGCCATATCCACACGTTGAGGCCGCACGCGGGTAAAGTTTTCGGCTGACAGGAATACCGTGCCGGGCATGTCGGCATATTGCGCGATCAGCCGATCCCACAGGCCTTTGCGCCCCGCCGGGCCGAAAAACGCATCAGGGATGTCAGGCGTGCTGATCCATGGGGCGGCCAGCGCGTGATGGGCATTGTTGGGGCCGATATCGGGATAGTGGATACCATGTCGGGCCAGCAGGGCCGCATTGGCGTGAAACATGGCCTGCAGATAGCTGGTGCCGGTCTTGTGCCCGCCAACATGTAGGAAAACTCTGGCCATCTGTGCCCCGCATTGATGGAAACGCCTGCCGTATATGGAGGAGGGCAGGGGCGAATACCAGCGCCCGCCCCGTGCATCGGGGATCAGCCCTGCGCGTCCAGCTCCTGCGCCTCGCGCACGGATTTTCCGGTCAGCGTGGCAAGGCTGCCCAGCAGCCGTTCCAGCGCATGCGCCGTGGTCCCGTCGACCAGCGCCTGTTCGGGTTCGAAATTTTCCGCCGATAGATGCAGGCCCGCGATCGCTTGCAGAACCTCTTGCTTGACCCAATAGATCGAGCCAGCGGGAAAGCAGAGCGGGCCGGGGGGAATGGTATGGCCCGCGCGCGCCAGCAGCGTTTCGGCGCGGGGTCGGTTCACGCCCCAATGCCGGTCCCCGGCAAAGCGATGCCCGTCGGCGACCCAGAAGCCCGCGCCCGGGTCGCGCAGGAAGGTGTCCAGACGTCTGCGGGTCAGCCGGGGCGCGCCCAGAACACCGGCGGTCAGTCCGCGCCGCCAGTCATTGCCATCGCTGCGATGTGGCGACTTCTTGCTGTGCAGTTTGCACACGGCTGCGTAGGGGTCCAGCAGCCCCGCATTCAGCAGGTGGATGAAGGGAAAGATATCCCGCCCGTGATTGGGCAAGATCCATATGCGCGCCTGCGGAAAGGCGGCTGAAATCCTGCTCTGGACTGCGGCGGTGCGGGCGCTGTCCTCCGTGCGGGTCAGGGTGACGAAGAGGTCGAACGCAAACTCCTGCGCGTGCAGGGGGGCGGCGAATTCATTCCACATATCAAGATAATAAAGATGCAGGACCACCGCGACCGGTGCCGGTTTCGCTGCGGGCGGCGCTGGCGTGATGACCGGCAGATCGGGCAGTGCCTGCACGCCGTGATCCAGCAGCGTCGTGCGGGCCTGATAGCGCCCGGTTTCGATGTAGTGCAGCAATGGGCGCGTCAGAACCGGGTCCAGATCGGGATTGTGGTGCAGATAGGCGCGCGGCGCAAACCGCGCGTTGGGGCTCAGCCCCTTGGCCTCGCCCCATTGCACGTAATGGCGCTGGGGCATCAGGCGAAACAGCGGATGCAACCCCGGATGCGCCTTCAGATAGAACGCACGGTCGAACGCGCCGGAGCGGCGCAGGGCGCGCAGGTATGCCCGCTCGCGCGCGGAGGGGAAAAGATAGCGCAAGACGGTCCGCACCTTGCGGCCTATCGGGGGAAAGATCACGGGCCGCACCCGGTTTTGCATCCGCTCACAGCAGGGCCAGGTCCTTGTGATAGCGCAGCAAGAACAGCAGCCCCAGAATGCCGACTATGATGGCGATCGTATACACATAAAGCGGCTCTACGTAGGGGGCGTCATAAGTGGGATAGAACCCTTTGCGCATCTGGGAGGTGACATGGACCAAGGGGTTGTACAGCAGATAGGGCCGGAAATTGGCCGGCACGTTTTCCGGGATGAAGATAATCCCCGACAGCAGGAAAAGCGGCCGGGTCAGGATGTTCCAGAAGCTTTGCCAGATCGGAAACTTGGTGAACATGAAGCAATTCGCCACCCCGATGGAAAACCCCAGCGCAAGAACCATGCCAATCGAGGAAAAGATCATCGGCCAGCTGATGATCAGCTTGAGATCATACATCACGATGATTCCCGTGATCACCATGACCATCACGATCATATGCGTCACCGCCGTCAGCAGGAACCGCGCCAGCAGCGCATCCATGAAACTCACGGCGGGATAGTTCAGGAAGGGTTTGGAGAATTTGATCGCGCCGGCGATCAGGTTGCCGATGGCCACATACATGGTAAAGGGCAGCATCCCCGTCGCATAGAAGATCGGGAAATTCGTCCCCAGCGGCGGGGTGCGCGAAATCAGGCTGAACACCACGGTCAACAGGGCCACACCGATGACGGGTTCCAGGATGACCCACAGGTATCCCCCCGGAGAACGCCCGTAGGTGGTTGTCATTTCCCGCAGGACAAGAGCCGCCACAGAACGGAAAAACCGGAAGCGGGGCGATCCGGGTGTCTGGGCGGCGGGAAACGGCATGAGGTCTGGGCTCGCTTTCGGGGCATCTGGAACTGGGATGCCTCTGGCTGTACATGTGATAGGGATTTGCATCCATATTGAAAAGATCGGAACGACGTTGGCCGCACAGACCAAGCAGCAAACCGCCTCGCAAATGAAGGTAAAGGTCATCGAGGTGCTTCGTCCGGCGCAGGCGGCCTATCTGCGGCTGCGCCACAAGCTGATCCTGGCCAGTTTCGTGCTGTGCGTGCTGATACCTGCCGCCGTATCGGGCATCTATCTCTATGCAAGGGCGGTTGACCAATATGCCTCCAAGGTGGGCTTTACCGTGCGCCGCGAAGAGGTCGGATCCGCGATGGAGATTCTGGGCGGAATGACCAGCCTTTCTGCGGCCAGTTCCTCTGACACGGATATCCTTTACGAGTTCATCCAGAGCCAGGAACTGGTCCGCGAGATCGACCGCCAGCTGGATCTGGTAACGATCTACAGCAAGCCTGAAAAGGATTTCATCTACCGCCTCGATCCGGATGCCAGCATCGAGGACAAGATGGATTACTGGGCGCGGATGGTGCGCATATACTATGCCGGCGGCACCGGCCTGATCGAGGTCGAGGTCCGCGCCTTTGATCCGCAGGACGCCCACAGGATCGCCACGGCGCTGTTCGATCTGTCCAGCCAGATGATCAACGATTTGTCCAACGTCGCGCGCGCCGATGCCGCGCGCTATGCCAGAGAAGAGCTGGAACAGGCGGTGCAGCGCCTGAAATCCGCGCGTCAGGCTTTGACACTGTTTCGCAACGAGACGCAGATCGTGGATCCCTCTGCCGATATTCAGGGCCGGATGGGCCTGCTCAACTCGCTTCAGGCGCAGTTGGCCGAAGCCCTCATCGATGCCGATCTTCTGGCGAATACGACCCGTGACAGCGACCCGCGTGTCGAACTGGCCAACCGTCGCATCAACGTCATCCAGAACCGTATCGCCGGCGAGCGACAAAAGATGGGCGCACGCGCACTGGACGGCAGTGACGTTTTGCCGCCTGGCGAAAAGCCTGTCGAAGAGGTCTATGCCGATCTGATCGGAACCTTCGAAAGCCTGTCGGTCGATCTGGAATTCGCTGAAAAGGCCTATATCTCCGCCCAGTCGGCCTATGATACCGCCCTGGCCGAAGCCCGCCGCCAAAGCCGCTATCTGGCGGCCTATATGCGGCCGACCGTATCAGAGACGCCGCGCTATCCCGATCGCGGACTGACGCTGCTGGTGATCAGCCTCATCCTGTTTGGCGTCTGGACCATTTCAGTGTTGATCTATTACAGCCTCAAGGACCGCCGCTGAGCATGATCCGCTTTAAAAACGTCCTCAAGACATTCTACCTGAAAGGGAGCCGCACGACGATTTCCGATAACGTCACGCTGAATTTTCCCGCCGGAAAATCCATTGCCCTGCTGGGACGCAACGGGGCCGGAAAATCCAGCCTTCTGCAAATGATCGCAGGCACCATCCAGCCCGACCGGGGCACCATAGAGATCGACGGCACCGTGTCCTGGCCGGTGGGGTTCATGGGCAGTTTCCACCGCGATCTGACCGGAGCTCAGAACATCCGTTTTCTGGCGCGGGTCTACGGTGTGGACACCGAAGAGCTGATCGATTTCGTCGAGGATTTCGCGGAATTGGGCGGGCATTTCCGCCAGCCTGTGCATACCTATTCTTCGGGCATGCGCTCGCGGCTGGGGTTCGCCTGCTCCATGGGTATCCATTTCGACTGGTATCTGGTGGACGAGGTGACCGCCGTGGGCGACGCGGCCTTCAAGGAAAAAAGCGAGGCGATCTTTCTGGATCGCATGGCGTCGTGCAGCTCTCTTTTTGTCAGCCACTCCATGGCCGGGGTGCGGCGCGTGTGCAACGCCGCCGTGGTTCTGGAGAAGGGCAGCATGCGCTATTACCGCGATCTGGACGAGGGCATCGAACGTCACGAGCGCAACATGCGCCGCAGGCCCGGCTGACGGCTATTTCCGAAGGTATCGACGCTCGGCCTTGCGCAGGGCGCCGGGATTGCGCTCTCAGTCCCTGTCGAAAATGTTGCGCACACGGCGCAGGGGGGCCGTGACCCGCCACGACGTGCTGTCCTTCATCTGTTCGCGAAGGTTGATATGCGCCTCCCGGTCCTTTTCAAGAGCGGCAATCTGCTTGTCCTGCCGTTGAATCGTTTTCTCGTGCGTTTGAATCATCTTGCGCAGCTTGTCGGCATAGGCGGCCTGTTCGCGCAGATCCTTGTGCTGCTGGGTTCGCGCCGTCTGGAGCGCTTCCAGTTCTGCGGTCAGCGTCATGAGTGCCGAAGTGCGCTCGTCCGTGCCTTGCTGCAATGCCTTTTCGGTCGACTTGAGCGCCTTGCGCGCCACCAGCGCATCGCCCTCGGTGGCTTCGAGCGCCTGTGTCATGGTCAGAACCAGTTCTGAAGACTTCTGGCGGGCCTGTGCCAGCGCGGCCTTTTCTGCGGCCAGGTCCCGCTGCATCTGCGCCATCACCGCCTGACTCTTGCCGACGGCTGCATCCCTGTCGGCCAGTCTGGATTCAAGCGTGGCCTTCTGCGCGGCGAAGTCCTGCTGCATCTGCGTCATCGCCGCGTCCCTTTCGGCGTCGACTGCGTCCCTGTCTGCCAGCTTGGCTTCGAACGTGGCCTTTTGAGCATCAAAATCCTGCTGCATCTGGGCCCGCGCCACCAGCGCATCGTCCTTGGCGGTTTCGAGCGCCTGTGTCATGGTCAGAACCAGCTCTGACGACTTCAGGCGGGTGTCCGCCAGCGCGGCCTCTTGCGCGGCAAAGTCCTGCTGCATCTGGGCCATCGCCGCCTGCCTTTCGGCGTCGGCTGCGTCCCTCTCTGCCAGCTTGGCTTCGAGCGTGGTCTTTTGCGCGGCGAAATCCTGCTGCACCTGCGTCATCGCCGCGTCCTTGTCGGCCTTGGCGGCGACGCTTTCCTGCGCCTGTGCGAGCGCCGCATCCCTGTCGGCCTGCGCGGATTTGAGCGCCGCGCGCTCCTCTTCTACCTGCGCAAGGGCTGTCTGCTTTGCGGCCTCTGCCGCTTTGAGGTTGACCTGCACAACCTCAAGCGCGGCTTTCTGCGCGCCCAGATCCTTGCGTGCCTGCGCCAATGTTTCTTGTTCTTTGGTGCGCACCGCGTCCCAGTCGGCCAGCGTCTGTTCAAGGGACGCCGTGCGCAACTGGCGCTGATCATAGGCACGATCCAACTTGTCTAGACGCTCTGCCAGCGTGTCGCGCTCTGCCTGCAGGGCGGTGGCTTCGGCCTTGGCCTCATCGACGGTAGCATTGAGCCTGCGCGCCCAGTTGGTTTTGTCGCGCGCCGTCCATTCATTGAGATGCATCCCGCCCAACCGGGCAAAGATGCGCTGAACCGCCATCTGCGCGGATTCATCCCTGTCCAGATCCACCAGACGGGCCAGACGGTCGGACGTCTTGCTGCCGGCCACAATGATATCCAGCCCGCCGCTATGATCGAAATGGGCATGCGCGTGATTGCGCCGCAGATCAGAAAGCTGAATGGATGTTTCCGTGTCGATATCCGCCGTGCCGCACAGGACCACCACGCCCCTGTCCGACATTTTCGGCAGCCAATGCCCGACCAGCGTTTTGACAAGCTCGGCGGTGATGCCGCTTTCGACGATCAGCAGATCAAGGCTATGCGCGTTGAACAGGTGTTGCACGTCCAGCGGGGTTCCCACGCTCAGCCGGGAGATGTCTTCGTATTCCGAAGCATGGTAGGTGGCGAGGGCCTCGGGCACCTTGCCCGAAGGGTCCTTTGGCGGCCATGCGCCGAACCCGTGACACAGCGCATCATAGCCGACCTTGTCGATCGCCTGACACAGACCGAAATGCAGCACGCCGGAGTCGATCTGAAGCGTGACCGCGTGCCGGGGGCGCAGATCTGCGACCAGCCAGAACAACAGTGGCAGATGGCCCGCCGCCTGGCCCGCGCGCAGGTAGCGCGCGCGCCAGAAAAGTTCGCGGCTGGACAGCGGCACGACTCCATCCGAGCCGGATATGACAATGTCAGATTTCTGATCCGAGGATCTTGCCAACGTTCCCGTCATCACATGCTCCAGTTGCAAGGCGTCGCGCCACTTTCTTTACAGGGCAGACCGGCCGGTGAACACAGCGTATTCTGCCGTCCGGGCCCCAACATGATGGAATATCAGGCCAGCGTGGTGGAATAATCCACGACATCAGCCGCCAGACTGCTTTGAGTGCAGGCTTCAAAAAGAAGGTCGATCATCCACGGCCTGATCTGGACAGGCTCCAGATCGAACACGGCCATCCGCCCGATGGTTTTCGTGGGTGACACAAGGCGTTCCACCTCGTGGTAAACGGGGCGGTTGACATAGTCGTCGAACAGGACCCGCACCGGTCTGGTGATCCGCAGGCAGGTCGATACCAGACAGGCCGGGCGCAGACGGCCATCAATCAGCACGACATCGGGATGCCGGAAAAACGGCTGCGTCCAGATGGATTGCGGATAGCGGTGATAATTGCGCCAGTTCTCGTAGGTGTTCGGCCTGCCCCAGCGCCCGGTGGGGCCGATATCCACATGCCAGACCACCGTCGAAGACGGCAGGTTGGCCGCGTCGATGCGGGCCTGTAGCGCGATCGCCCAGTCGCGGTCGCTTTCGACGCTGAGCACGAATTTCCGGGGTTGCGAGGCAGCCAGCCATGTCGACCCCCCCGAGCCGTATTCCAGTATGGTGCGCGCCTCGCGGTAAGCCTCGCACACAAGCTCGGATTCCTCCGAAGGGAAGGTGAGCTCTGGGCCGGCGTCAGGTATACATTGTGACACATTACGCTTTCGTTCCGTGGGTTCGCGGCGAGGGCGCATATTCTCAACTAGCGGATAGATATCTTCAAGATAGATTGCAACTTTTGGGGGACCGCTTGCTTATTGCATAAAAAGGCGGTCTCCCGTGGGTTGCGACCATCCGAATTGGGCGCGCATATCCATATAGAGTTCTAGCGCATATATCTGGTATCTGTTCTTTCCGCCGAATCGGTCCATCCGATCCGTCCGAAATTCCGGCCGGGTTGGAATGTAATCACGCATCCAAGGGCCGTAAGGCACCGGCAGCGCCATCTTCTTGTTTGGTTTTCGGTCCGGATAAATCAGTGCGAACATGTCTTTCAACGGGTACTTTCCGCCACGGCCCGCAATGTCTAGCGCCGCCCCGAAGCGCATACTCGAGTACGGGTTGACCGGCACAAGTCCACAGGCTTGCAGCGTGTCGAAAACAGCCGTTCCTTCCGTCCCCACATCGCCCAAGTACGTCTGCACATCTACCTTGTCGTTCACTGTGTAATGGCCAATCACCCAGTCCACCGGCACAGGGTTTTTGAGCACGTCCCACGGCGCGACGAATTGCTTTATGATATTACTGCGAAATGCCGCATAGCTGACATCCTTGTAAAAATGCCCGAAGCCGCCAAAAGAACCGTCAGCACCAACGCCGGTTACCATGTGGGTGATCCCGTCCGCAAGCGCTTGACGCGCGGCCAGACCAATGGCCGGATCGTGCGGAACTGTGGGTTCGCGCTTGAGCAGCGTCAACTCGCGCGCCATGTCAAAAAAAGATGCGCGCGTGATGCGAATTTTCTTGTGTTCTACCCCTAGGGGTACGAAACGAGCGGCCTGATCGAATTCGGACAGAGCCGTTTCATCCTCACCATACTCAAGTGTATAAGCAATTGACCCTTTAGGCAGAAAATGGGCCAGCATGGCAGAATCCATGCCTCCGGACAGCATGATGCCTACCCGCCCTTCCACGCTCGCAATCTTGTCCGAACAATGATCCTGCATCTCTTCGGGTGTCGTTACTAGACTCACCATGCGACGGTGGATCGGGAAAAACCGGCGGTACATCAAATACAGACTTTCGTTCCGCAATGGTACACCGGATGTCATTTCTTGTGAACTCGAAGCTGTTTGGTGCGTCAAGTGGCTCATATCAGCGCTGTTTCATATATGTGCGTACATCTTCCAGCATCCGCATGAGGATTACTTCATCTGCGGCATCGGTGCTAATGTGTGGTGGTCTAGGCCAGTCAGCGTCCGTCCATTGTTTGTCATAGCGTCCCACTGTCTGATCGTAGCGAGGGAGGATGTGAAAATGCACAATGGGATCCTGCATCATTAGACACAGAATATTGATCCGTACCGCCCCGAAGTGGCTACGAGCTAGATGTTCTGCGAGCGCAAATCCTTGGGACATGCCCTGCGCTTCCTGCGCATCCAGCGCCGTCAGATCACGCGCACCTGACTGTACGCTCAAAATCATCGCACCCAAAGTTGTTTGAGCAGGCCGCAGCGACAGCTGCCACCCTTGCGGCTCTGCAAACGACAACTCTTGGGTGCGGAATTTCTGCACGAAAAGCTCCATGTCTTCCGTCATCGTTCTGCCCTTTCCTAAACCCTCTCGGATCGCGCCAGCGTGTCAGCGGTCAGAGCTGCACGCAACTGCGAACTCGACGTATGCCGCGAGTAGGGAAAATAGACAATCTTGACCCCCTCAGGTCCCAATCTTTCTTCAAGCGCAGTCCATGTCGGATGGCCCTTCCAATCATCACCGACAAACATCTTGTGGAACTGATACCTTTTCCAAGCCTCGATCTTGTCCATGTCATCCTGCATTTCGACCTGATCGACGCACTTGAGTGCGCCCACTATTTCGGCACGCTCCTCAAAAGGGATGAACGGCAGAGTGTTCTTGCGCGACAGGCAGAGGGCATCCGAGGTCACGCCCACGATCAGATGATCGCAGCTCGAACGTGCGCGCTGTAACAGGTTGAGATGCCCAATGTGGAACAAGTCATAGACGCCAGTCGTATATCCAATCGTTTTCATCGTTCGGCCTCCACTAATGCGGGATAGTGAACGCTAAACCCATCGGGTGTCTCCCAAGGGGCGCAGTCGGGCAGAGTAATTCTCATAAGAGATTGAAAATCAACCATATCCTTTGGGTTTGGGGCGTTGCCCATAGCATCGTTCACGTTGAGGAAATAGGCGCCGTCTGACTTGGCATTAGCGATACGCTCGCGCCAGTTCTGCTTGTCCGATCCGACCTGTACCTGACGTACATCCTTCCAGCTGGAGTAGGTACAGCTGGCATCCTTGTACCGTTGCTCGCCGTCGCGCGGAAGCGCCTTTTCGTTCGAAACGTAATGCGGATAGAAAAACAGCATGCTGATATCGCGGTCGGTGCGGAAGCGTGAGGCCCGCGTGTGTGCGAAATCATTTGTGAAAGATTTCTCAATCTGATGGCAGACTGTCACATCGCGCAACTGCGGCGCGTGCTGGGTGGCATGTACGGCGAGTCGGCCAGTACTGCCCAATACATAGCGGTTGAAGGCCAGAGTCCTTATATGATTTGTTTTCGTTTCATCGGCATCAATGACGTTGGGAAGGATGTGTCCAAAATAGAAATGTCCCTGCCCGTCTGCCCCCAGAAGCACCTCGGGTACTACCGGATTAATCACCAAAAAATCATCACTGAAGCGGACGAACTTCTCGCTTAGGCCCGGGATACGGTGCAGGCAGCTGTCGATGGCAAAGGAGTTGAAGGTGGGCAACACCGACAGATCGGGAAAGATGTCGCTGTGGATGACCAGATTAAGCTTGGGATCGTTAAAGTTCAGCCCGTCGGGGATCTGTCCGGAAGTCACAATGTGGATTCGATCGATCCAAGGCATGTGGGCGTGGATGCCGCGCAGACAATAGACTAGTTCGCCGCTGTTGCGATGCCGTCCTGCCACCTCATGCCTGCGCGCGGCTTTCGGAACCATGCCGGCGTAGTTGGCATACTGGCGACGGAATATCTCGTCCTCGCCATCCACCCACATAATTACTGCGTCTATTTTGGTCATTCGTCCTCCATTTTGCTGTCCACTTCTCCAACGATGTCACAAACCCGAAACATAAAAGTACACGGCAGGCCCGTCATGAGAACACAACAGAGAAATCCGGCCAGTCCTGTTCCTGCGCGACCCGGCGTGCATTGGCGGCCATCGAGGGCAGTGTGCCTGAATCCTTGGCGCTCAGTAGATCGTCCAGTGCCTGTTTCAGGGCGGCGGGCCCGCCTTGGGCATCGTAGCAGACACCCGCGTTCTGCCCTTCGAGCACGTCGCGTGTCATGCCCACCGCCGGGATCGCGACCGGCAGCGCAAAGCTGAGCGCCAGCAGCATCGACCCGGAGGTCAGGATATTGCGGTAGGGATAGACGGCCATGTCCGCCGCGCGCATGAAAACCTGCATCTCCATATCGTCGACGAAGCGGTTGGTCATGCGGATGCGGCTGCGCTCCCACTCGGTCAGGGCCGGTGTCATGCCCTCGAAGATGTCGACCTTGCTTTCGCCCACGATCAGCAGAACCGCCTGCGGCCGATCCTTCAGTATCTCGCGGAAAACGGTGATCAGCTGGGCCACGCCCTTGTAGCGCCTGACCTGACCGGAGAACACGATGACGTGGTCCTGCGGGTCCAGATCCAGCTGCGCACGGGCGCAGTCGCGGTCGATGAAGTCGGGGTAGGCACCCAGATAATGCCCGTGGCGGGAAATCTGCACCTTGTCGCGCGGCACCTCGAAGGTTCTGGCGACTTCGTCCACGGACGCTTCGGAATGGAAATGCAGCACATGCGCGGCGGCGGCGATGCGCGTGGACATTTCGACCTCCAGATCGCCAAAGCTGGTATCGTGCGACAGGCTGTTGTGGATGGTCCAGACCAGCCGCCCGCCTTTGCTGACGAATTTTTCGATCTTGGTCAGGAACGCCTCGACCTTCGCGCGGGCGTCCTCGGGGCCGGTGGCGTCGACCAGCACGAAATTGATCCAATGCAGATGGAAGGTCAGATCACCCGGGGTCTTGAAGGTGTCGATCTGTTCCAGAGCCGCGTCGATATTGCCGGCGCAGAATTCGATCGCGCTTCGGGCCTTGCTGTAGAGCATGTGCTGATAGGGGTTTGCGCGCGAATAGTCGGGCCAGAACAGGACCGTCTTGCAATCATCGGTGCGTGTATAGGTCACCCGGCGCGGTTCCTTCGGGTCGGGCACATGCACCTTCCAGAACCGGTCCAGCCCCAGGCGCGACAGCGTCTCGTTCTGGACGATATGGGTGTTGGTGGTCTGAAACCCCTCGTTGACGCTGGAGGTGTTTTCGCCATGCCAGCGCCGCTGATAAAATACCCGGTCGATGTGATGGAACGGGCCGGTTTCGGCCAGCTTGAGGAAGATGTCGTAATCCACCGCGTTCACGATATCCTCGCGGAAGTAGGTCGTGCGTTCCCAGCAGGACCGGCGGAACATGCGAAAGTGATGCGCGATCGAGGTGACCATCATCTTTTCGCGGCTGAACACCGGCCAGCTGTATTCGTTCTTGACGTAATTGCCCTCGGCGTCGATCCGTTCGCACGATCCGTAGGCGCAGGCGACTTCGGGATGGTCGTCGAGATAGGTCATCAAGGCCCGCACGGCGCCGGGTTTCAGGCAGTCGTCGGAATCGAGCTGCCCGATATAGGGTGCCTGCGCCATGCGGATCGCACGGTTGGACGCATGCCCGATCCCGCCGTTAAGCGCGGTCTGGACCCGCACCTGTGGGTTGCTGCCATAATGGCGCTGCAAAAGCGCAAGCGTGTCGTCGGTCGATCCATCGTCGGCGATGCAGACCTCCAGATCGCGGACATCCTGCTCCAGCACGCTGTCGACGGCGCGGCGGATATATTTGCCGGCATTGTAGGCGGGGATGTAGATGCTGGCGCGCGGGCGCTCGAATTGCGCATCCTTCTTGCGGTCCCAATGATTGGGGCACAGCGCCACATAGAGCGATTTGTCCCTGTGGGTTGGTTCTGCGTCGCTGCGCCCGACCAGCGCAGGGACCGACAGGGGGGCAAAATATGCCCCCAGGTTGAACATGCGCCACGCCATCTCGCGGGCCGCGAGATGGGTATTGGAAAACCGCATGTCAGGCAGGCCTATCCGGCGCAGCAGGGCCATCGACATGACAAAGTTCATCCCCTCGACGTCGCGGAAGGGATAGCGCGCACCGGACAGCTTGTGCCGGTCGTTCCATGAGTAAAGCGTCTGCATCGCCCCGGCCGGAACCAGAGGGACAAGCGGCTGGACCACGTTGCGCGACGTGCGCGCCAGAAACGCCGCACGTTTCAGAAACGATCGGTCCAGCGTCACCTCACCGCTCAGAAACAGAACAAGATCGTCCGGGCCCGTGTCCCGGTCAATCATCAGGCGCAGATATGCGTTTGCTTCGGGTCCCAGAATGTCGCCCGCGATCACTTCGGGCGACAGCGCGGGGGGCAGCGACAGTGTGGAATCTGGGGCCGGATCGAAGACGCTCAGCCGAACGGGGCCGTCGAAATCCTGCCCGGCCAATGCCGCACCCAATGCCGCGATATCGGTGTCGCCGCCGACGGCTGCAATGACGTGTACGCTGGGCGCGGGCTGCGGCAGATCCGCATATGCCGTCGCGACGTCCCGCAAGAACGCCCAGTCATTGCGCATGCCGACCAGACCGGGCAGCGCCAGGCTTTTGGGATAGGGCGAGGGCACCTTGCGGTCCGGCCGGACCCGGCGGAACGGGCGGCGCAACCGGCTGTCCGGGTTGCTGGTATAGTCGGACGGGATGTTGAATACCGGCAGCGATTGCGCCCGGGTGCGTGCGCCATCCAGTTCATCGGCATAAAGCGCGAAAATCTCTGCGGAGACCCCCGGCGCGTAGCGTATACCGTCCAATATGCGCTCTGCGGCATGTAGGTCCGCGGACCGCGCCTGCTCTAACGCGTCAAGGGCCCTTGTCCATGGGTTGCGGGGATTACGTGCTGCTGCGGCGCCGATTGTATCTGCTTTCACAATTTCATCTTTCCATCAGGTCTGTCGGGCCAGAGAATCGGCCCTTGGGTCGCGGCGCTCAAAACGCGAGGCTCAGGGCGGCGCTTGCGTAGAGACCGGCTCAGCGTAAAGTTGAGCATATTTATCAAGAAATCGGACCACTGATACTATTTATCGTCTTACGATGCTTCGCCGCAGCATCCGCACATTTTCGGCACAAGATGTTCACCAGCCTGCATCTTCATGCAAAAGCCGCCTGAAATATGTGCGCATTCCCTAAGTTTGCGGTTAGTTCACGACCGCTTTTGCTTGAAGTGCCCGAAATCGGCAACCCCCGAACCGGCGGGAACAGAGGCGGTCTGGGGTGCCTGAGCAGGATGTTGCGTGCCCTGAGTGGATTTTCGCCTGTATTATTAAGCTGTTGCCATGTGGGGCATCAGCAGGCTGAAATATGCTGGATTAAGGGGCGTGCGACGCTTCTGCTTTGTGATGTGAACTCACGCCGAAGTGCAATTTCTGCTTTCCCCGTTTACTCCAGTCGGTTCTGAATTTCCATCACTTGGCTTTGGAAGACTTCGGCTGGCGTTCGGTAGCCCAGGCGGTTGCGCGCCGTCGGTTCGGTCGACAGCAGACCATCATCGACCTGCGCCAGAACTTCCACACGATTCAGCTCGCGCTCGCTCATCATCACCCATCCCACGCACAATCTCCCTCAGTCTTTTGGGGGAGAGTGACATTCCTGAATTGCACAGGGGTGACACTATCGTTTTGCGGCTACAAATGATATGACGTGTAAGGTTTATTATGTAAATAAAAGGATCAACTCGGATGTGTGAGGTGCGGTTGCTCGCGGGACATTCTCCTTGTTGATTATAGCTTTTCTCTGAGGGCTTCGTAAGGCGTCTTTCCGTTGTGCGCGCAGTGCGGTCTGTGGAAGTTGTAGAAGCGTTCCCCTTCGCCCAGTTTGGCTTTGAGATCGACGTCGCCTTTGTAACTGAGTAGTTGGTAGAACTCCTGCCCATCCGACTGGTGTGATCGTTCCACCTTGCCATTCAACTGCGGCGCACCGCGCTTGATGTAGGCGTGGCGGGTGCCAAAATACTCGACGTGCCAATGGAATTTCGCCTGGAACTCATGGCCGTAGCACGTCGGGAAGAAGCGCTGTTTCGGGAGCGACCGACCAGCGCCTGTCCTCCGGATATCGGAGACAAAGACCTTTGCCCTCATCATGACCCGTGGTCTTGCCGTTGCTGGCTCGCTCTTGCGAAGTGGGGATGGAATGCCCCCATCGGGTGGTCCAGTTTGAATGTTAATGAGTCCGTCCTGAACATCGCCATCAGGTTGCCAGTTTGCCGCCCTGACCTCTTCGATCACGTGCCATTTCCGCGTGAACGATCATGCATGCTTGGCAGATCAGCCAAATCAGTTGAGACAAAAGGACCCTAAGGTGCCTGAGGATCATGCGAATGTTGTGACCACAGCCGCAAAGGACGGCGAAGAGGGCATCTCCGGCGGTTCCCTTCAAGGGGCTTCGCGTCAGGCGTCCGTCGTTCTTCATGTGGCCGATCATCGGTTCGATTGCGCTTCGCCGTCGCAGGAGCCTGGCGATGGTTCGGGTTACGCCACGCTTGGCACCGCTGAGGAAGACCTTCACATTCTCGACGCCGTGGCCACGGTATCCGCGATCGACAAAGGCCATCTCGGGCCGCTGGTCGGTCAGGATTTCGACCTGCTCCAAGGCCTCGCTCAGCGTTTGGCCATCGTAGGGATTCCCCGGCAGCGCCCGCATCCCGACCACGAAACCACCTCGGTTGGTCGTGGCCACGCTGACTTTGGTGCCGAACTCGTAGCGTTTGTGCGCCTTGCCCTTCGATATGCAGTCCACCTCAGGTTCGTGCAGGCTGTAGAGCTTTTTCTTGTCCTTCGGTTTCTGTGCCAGCAGCTTACTCACCAGCACGATCATCTCCACCAGGCGGAGCTTCAACGCGCCCTCCGGGACCTTGCCCAATTGCCGCCCGATGTCCCGCAGCACGCGGCCGGTGTAGCCCTTGAGCCGCCGCAGCGCCTTGCGCATCCGCTTGAACTGGCGGGCATGGGCATAGCGTCCGACCTGACCGGCCAGGCGGGGTGCAAGGCGGTTGTAGTTCTGGCGCAGGCCGATCCCGGCCTCACGGGCCAGCCCGACCAGCTTGCGCCGGGCGGTTTCATACAGCCGCGCATCCGTCGGGTGTGCGATGTTCTTTTCCATCACCGTGGTATCCACCGTAACCCTCTTGAGGTCATCGCTCTTCACCGCCCCGGCGCGTTTCCCGGCCTCGATCGTCTGGGTCAGCAGCCACTCGACACCTTCCTCGCCGATCCGTTTGCGCCAACGCGTCAGCGACGACGGGTCGATTGGCAGGCGGTGCTGAAAGAACGTCTCGCCGCAGAAATGCTGCCAATACGGGTTTTCGGCCCACCGGGCCACGACCGCCTCGTCCGAGAGCGCGAAGGCATGCTGGAGGTAGCACAACCCCGCAACCAGCCGCGGCGGCGTCGCCGGGCGGCCGGTATGGGACGGAAAGAACCCGGCCCATTCCCGTTCGAAGATGTCCCAGTCAATCAGGGCGGCCAGCTTCACCAGCTCATGGCGTATGTCGATCATCTCGACCAATCGGGCGCGCAGAAGATCGTCTTGTTCCGGGGGCGGTTTTCGCGGCTTCATATCACGGCTCAAAATTGCAGGGTTTCTGCCCACACAATACCAAACCCTGCACTTATGACTCAACAAAATCGACCTGTTTCCCAGCAAAATCAGATGTCTGGAAGTTGTTCAGATTGGACTAATGAATGATCGGTCTCTGGTCTATTGGCACGATGCTTTTTGGTGCCGGTGGGCGGTAACCCAAAGCGCTGTGTGGCCTGGCCGTGTTATAGCTGGTACCGAGATAAACAAGGTTGTAACGCCTGTAACGGGAGCGTAACACCGGTGTAACCGCGTTAAGTCATTGAAATATAGTGTGTTTATGTATGTATGTTACAAGTTACAGATATATATAAATATATATACATGTACGCATGCATACACGCACACGCACACAGTGCAACACACTTATCCGGCGTAACTGGCGTAACAGCGTAACATTTATTTAGTTACAATGGGTTAGACGTTACAGGCACTGTTTCAACGCCGTAACTTTCTGCCGAAATGTAAACTGAATAATGAGTCTCGTGTGTTTCGAGAGTGAAGACGCGCGAAAGCGCTCTGAGTAGGGTGACGAAGCGACTTAAGTTGTTCGCCCTGAAGGCGATAGAGAGAAGATCGGCGCGGCATCCAAATCGGGCCGCCAGGGGGCGATTTGGGCCGTTCGCAGGGGTATTGCTGCTGACGGGGTCTTGATGGCCTCCTGACGCGGCTCTGACCGCGCTGAGAGCGTGTTCACCTCCGAAATCTACACCGAAGAGGCCGAGCCGGTCATCCGGCGCATGCTGGACGCGGTCGAGAGCCCGGATTGGCCGCAGCGCGCCAAGCGGTAAGCGCGGCTGTCGCGACGGGCGCTGTCCTGCGCGCTCTGCCCGAACTGATCCGGCTTGCGCCGATGTCGCGTGATATCGTGATGGCGATCATCGCCGCCACCCACAGCGCCACCGGCAAGATCGATCCGGCGCTGCGCAGCGCCCTTCCCGAGGATCGCGTCCTTGCCCGCCTGTCCGGCGCATCTCTCGCCCTGGCCCTGCGCGCGGCGACCCCGCGCGAGGTCGCCAGGCGGTTCTCGGATATCACCCGGCAGACATCACGCGGCGGCCCCACCCTCGATGATGATATCGAGGGCTATGGCGAAGCCGAAGCAGCCGCCCGCCGGATGGTCGCGGATCTGCAGGGCTGGTCCGACGGGCTCATCGCCTGGTCCGACGTGCAGCGCTCGGTGCTGCTTTACGGCCCGCCCGGCACCGGCAAGTCATCTGGCGCGCGCCATGGCGGGCAGTGCGGGCGTCGCGCTGGTGCGCGGCAGCTTCGCGACATGGCAAGCGCAGGGCAATCTGAGCCACATGCTGCGCGGGATGCGCGCGAGCTTTGACGAGGCCGCCGCCGCCCGTCCGGCGATCATGGTGATTGACGAGATCGACGCCGTCGGCAACCGCGCCAATCCCGACCCGCAAATCAACAGCTACCGGGCACAGGTCATCAACGGCTTCCTGGAGGCCCTCGACAAGGGAGCAGGCAGCATGACACATCGCTTGTCCGCGATGAGGCACAAGCACTCTCGGGTGCAGTCGTCGATCACCGCCAAGATACGGAACTTTCGCGAGGCACCGAAGCTGTCAGACACGAAGTCCAAGGACCAGCGCACGTTACAACACCGTCAGGCCACACTCGTCGCTCGGCAACCAGACACCGAGCAAGCGCGCCGAGCGCTTGAGCAATTTGGGGGCTCCGCGCCCCGCGCACTTGCGCCAGACGGGGAACCAGAATACCCAATCCAACCTGCAGACTCTCGTTATGAATGAGGGACTAGCAGGGGGGCAGGTCACAACCTGTCTTAAAAGGCAGGTCGTCACTCAACCTAAAACAGATTAACTGCTGAGTGCGGACATTCATAGTAGTCTAGTTAACCAGTTTCCGCTTCCTAGTGTGTTTGATCGCAGCGCCCTTTCAGGAACTGCGGTCGTGTTACTTTCCTGCCAGACTTTCTGGCATGGGCCTGTTAAAGATTGAGAAATGTAATGAGTAATTACAATGCCAAGCCCTTCGAGGTAATTGGAACACGTTTCCCTTCGAGACTTTACCGCGCGTTCGGAAAACGTTTGGTCGACATCGTGTTTGCTTTAATGGCCCTGCCCATCGCCTTGCCCATCCTTTGCGTTCTAGCACTTCTAGCCACACTCTACAGTGGCAAGCCGTTCTACGGACAAGATAGGGTGGGCAAAAACGGGCGCATCTATCGTATGTTTAAGCTGCGCCTGACAACGAAAGACGAAAATACTTGCTTCGAGCAGCACTACCATCACGGATTGGACGGTCAGCAGGATGTCGGCGACGAGCCACCACTGACTGGGTTCGGACGGTTTCTACGTAGCTCTTCCATTGAGGATTTGCCTCAGCTCTTCAATGTACTGATCGGCGACATGAGCTTCATCGGGCCTCGGCCAATGACGGTGTCGCAGAAGGCGCTTTATCCTGGCAAGGCTTACGACGACTTGCGACCTGGCATAACTGGGCTTTGGCAGATCACTGGCAAAAGTGCCATGAACCTGACCAAATGTGCAGTTTTCGATTATCAGTATAGTCGCAACCTGTCCCTCGCGAGCGATTTGGCCATCCTCACGGAAACCGCCAAACGCGCGCTGCACAGCGCGTAATACCAAGTAAAAATTAGGAAAAGCGTAAACGCCGCAAAGATGGCATGCGCAAAAGTTGGCGGGCTGTTCACTGCCGTTTCGCTTCCACCACCCAAACCACACCTGACGCGCCCCACGATGCGTATTCAGCATTCTTCACCCCAGAGACCAAGGTCTCCGTGGGCGTATTTTCTGCGCGTTGTTCAATTGTACCATCCAGTTCGGAGTTTCCATTGTGGCCAAGCTTATTATTTGCGCATTTTTCCTTACGGCGATCTTGGGCGTTTCTGCACATGCGGGCAGCATTGATCCCCCTATGCTACGGCCTGTTGTCATAGCGCCTGCTCCAACTATCTATAGCTGGACCGGTCCCTATGCTGGCGTTAGCGCGGGCACGACCAGAACCAAGACCCAGCACTACATCACGGAACAACGGCAGGAAACCCGGCCCTATACCAAGGCAGATGCTTTCCGGGACGCACGGGCAAGGGGCCTCAAGCTTTTGTCGCCAGAGGAGCCCCTCGGGCATTGTCAGGCGTTCGGGTACATTAGTTTGTTGGGCTGCAATAATTTTTCGCAGAGTGACTATATCTACGGCGATAATACGCAAGAGGATTACCGCAATTACTTCGGTGACTTTGATAACATCGATGATCTTTTGGCGGAAAGATATGAGGGTATCGAAGTAGCGGAGCGCGGACCAGTTGTAACAAGCGAGTGGAGTGAAGTCGTCGGAACAAAAACCGTGACTGAAAATCATTTTACTCTGGGGGCTTTCACTGGATATCGTTGGCAAACTTCTTCAAGTGTCGTATTCGGGGCGGAACTTGCTTATCATCATTATGATGGCACTGGGAGTACTGAAGCTAAGGCCCAGGTTGGATATGCAATCAATCGTGCTTTACCTTATTTCACCACAGGCTACGACATGACCGGTAAATCTGCTCTTTATGGCGTTGGCTTTGACTATGCACTGACCGATCGCTGGGTCACGGGGCTGGAATTCACCCATGGCGAGGGAACGAGCACTGACCGTCTCAGCGCAAAACTGGCCTTGAGATTCTGACTGAGGCTGTTCCATCACCCCGTCCCGCACCTGTGGCCAGACAAATTGGCCGTCCTCCAGCCGCTTGTGAACCAGCACCATTCCGGTCTGATCTCAGACCAACAGCTTCATCCTGTCCAGCCACCCGGCGGCGATGCTTCAGTCGCAGAATGGTAGGAGGGAGTCGGCATAGCGCTTACCGTCGCTCACTGAGACCTGCAAACTCAACAACGTCGAGCCGAACGGATATCTGACCGCCGTTCTCACGGCAATCGTCAACGGCCATAAACAGAACGACATTGACCAGCTGCAACCCTGGAACTATTCCTAATAGGTGGAGTCAAAGCAGCGCTTCCAATGGAAAACTTCTTTGCCTCTCTGAAAAAGAAGATGGTGCATCGTCAGCGCTTCAGAACGCGTACTCAAGCCAAGGCCGCAATCTTCGAGTATATTGAGGTCTTCTATAACCGCCAACGCCGTCACTCCAGCAACGGCTATCAAATGCCGCAACAGGCATTTGATGATATGACTTGAAAAATGGCCGCATAGGGTCAACAACTGAACTGTCCGGTTTTAGGAACGATGTCCATGGAAAACAAGAAGCGTATACAGAACGATAAATCCTCTGTGGTCGAACCTGACGTCGAGGATAGGGCGATTTTATCTCAGCGGATCACAGAGCTTGAGCATGTCGTTGCAGATTATGCACAGCGTTACGGTCTCACCGACCTAGCCAGAAAGACGATGGTTAACGTGCCTGCCAACGCGGTTCGATAGCATTAGCTTCTCGGGTTTTCTTTTGACGGCCACTACTAGAATTCACTATTGTCGACCGCGCATAATGGAAAATTGCCAATAACAAAACGCCGAGGCTGCCAACGCCGGAATAGACAGCGAGTGCAAGCAATATCGACGAGCCTAAAGACAGACTGATCGCTCCAGAAATCGTACCGAATAGTATGCCGATAACTAAATATCCCAAGATCATGGTGAACCGCCTCTTACTTCCTTAACCCTTCAGGGTAGTAAGCCTTCAAAATACAACCTTAAATAGATCACGCTTCCTAGCGTCAAGAGCAGATTGATAAGTGTAGATGGGGTATATTTCGGCTGAGTTCAGAATAGTACGTTAGCCGACCGACACGTTGATCAGCTGCGTGATGGGGATGTGGTCGTGGTCACCAAGTATGCAAGTATGACCGCCTCAGCCGATCGCTGCAGGATCTGCTGATTATTGTGGAGACGATCCGCGAAAAGGGTGCAGGTTTTCGATCCTTGGCTGAGGACATCGACACCACGACACCAGCCGGACGTCTGGTCTTCCATGTCTTTGCCTCCATCGCGCAGTTTGAGCGCGAGCGGATCGCGGAGCGGACAAAGGAGGGTCTGGCCGCCGCCCGCAAGCGCGGACGGATCGGGGGTCGACCTCCTGCCCTGTCCCACGAGCGCCGCGTCGAGGTTCAGCGAATGCGCGATCAAGAGGGTCGCAGCGTGGCTGAGCTGGCGCGGTTGTTCCAGGTTTCACCGAACACGATCAGGCGGGCGTGACGGGTGTCGCGCGGAATAACAGCCCTCCATGTTATTGACTTGTCCATATATAGACTATATATCTGTAAGTAGACAAATGAGGCTGAACATGTTGATTGCGGATTTCCCAAACACCTCGACTCCCTCCGGGACCATGCAGTTTCATACCGTCTCGAGGGAAGATCGCGCCCGAACAAGCGCCCCAGGCTTACGCGCCTTTCGGAGGATCGCAGACCGGTTCGGTCTGACTGAGGTGGAACGTATCGCTATCCTCGGGGATCCGGGTCGCTCTACCTATCATCAATGGATGAAGAAGGCGCGTGAGCAGCAGTCCCTGACTCTGCCTCTTGATACACTTTTGCGGATTTCAGCCATACTCGGGATATACAAGGCGCTGACCATTCTGTTCGAAGATGAGACACAGGCGCTGGTCTGGCTGAAGGGGCCTCACCAAGGCACCCTCTTCGCCGGTGCCTCTCCCATGGCCTACATGCTGGAAGGCGGGCACGACGGCCTTATGTCCGTCCGCCGCTACCTCGATGCATGGCGTGGCGGTAGCATGGGCTTTGGCGCTCCAGAAGGCAGTTTCGAGGCTGTCACAGAAGACGATCTTGTCTTTGCATGAAAATTTCTGACTGCAATGTGGTGCCCGCAGGTGCGGGCACCACACGCCTTATTCCCTCGCGGTTTCCACCAATCCCGGCTTTTGACGCGGTCACGACCCATGGTGATCTGGCGGCCGTCATGGATCTGGAGGGCTGGACGAATGACCGTCTTGTGGGGCCCCGGATGTCCCGCCTCCCGCCGAAGGAATGGGTTTACGGCCGCCTGAACGCCAGTGTGGTCATGGCTGCGTTTCTTCATGGGTCGCCCGGTGGGTTACGGTTTTCAGATGCAAGTCTGGGAGCGTGGTATGGGTCGACCCACCTCAACACCGCACTGCTGGAAGTTGCCAATGGGCTGCGCAAGGAGATAGCGCTCAGCGCGTTGACCCAGAAATCCGAGTGCTACCGGCAATACAAGGCGGACCTGGCAGGTGACTATGTCGATATTTTCGGAGCGCACCCAGAATATCATGATCCTGATGATGCAAGCTATCCAGTGTCTCAGGCCTTCGGTCGACGCGTTCGGGAAGACGGCGCCCGCGCCGGCATTCGGTATGAAAGCGTGCGCCATCCCGGCCATGAGAATTGGGCCTGTTTCCGCCCGCCTTTGGTGTTGAACGTGACACAGGCGAACCACTTCAGGATCGAGGTGCCCAAAACCGGGCGCGTCGTCGTGCGTCAAATCTCCTGATTGCAGACCGCCTAAACACACCCGCGCTCACTCGACGAATCCTTGATCTTGGAATGCGTGTAGCCTTCGGATGCTGCAGCGACATAGAGCCAGAAGTACCCAGCAGCTTCTCAGCGTTGAGCAGGGCAACCGGACATGGCGTTTAGTTGAACAGCAAGACGGAACTTCTAGGGCCCCAAGGTTCAGGGTCGACCGATCCGTCCTGTGTCACGCGCGGTAGGTTCGCGAAGGCAATCACATCGGTGACGGGTCGGATATCGATGAACGGGATCCCTCGTGCGACCGCAAGAGCGGCCAATGGAAAGCGCTCGATCGGCGCGAAGGTCGACACGGTGGTCCAACGGAGATGGATGAATGTCCCGCCCTCGCCGCAGATCACATGCGCGTTTGGCAATGACGCCGCCTGCTTCGAATAGCCGAGATCACGCAGGACGGTCTCGCGCTCGAGCCGCTGTGCCTGCCCCGTCTGGCCGGTTCGGCGTAGTTCCTTGTGTCGCCACCACGAGGGAGCGGTCGCGCGCAACACGCGCAAGACACCTGTTTGCATGGGAATGCCCTTCATCAGGAACGGCAGACCGGAACCCGGCCCGGACCCACCTGAGGGACCCCAAAGGCCCTCATCCGTCAGTCACAAAACCCGAAGGAAACTTTCACTTTTCCTGGTTACGGACCCTGTCCTTCTCAAAACCAACGGGCCCTCAACAAAATGCTCAAGACCGTGTCGTCTCCAGAAGCCCTTGATTTGGCACAGCCAATTCAGATCGGCAGGCAAGATCGGCAACGCATATAGGCAGAAATCTCCCCGAAGACCTGCTTACAACTCTGAACACGGTGCATTTTTCAATCTTGAAGCCTCACGTTGCCTTACCGCCAAGTCTGCAATAGAAGCAGCATTTGAGGTGCAGATCTCTTGCCCCAGCCTTCTCGACCATGCCGCGCAGATATCCGCCCGGCGAGGCAACCTCACCCGTGCTATGCTTTTCGAACACGAGCGCAAACGCTGCCGTTGCCACCTGTGTGCCCATTCGCTCCTGCGCCACGTTCCAGGCATGCTCCGAAATTCCCACCATCGGCCTGAGTGGTTCAGCAACCCGATGCAGATCACCCCAATCCTTGAAAAATCCGCCCGTGTTGCGCGCCCAAGACGCGAACTCGGGACACGCCTGCATGATTGCCGGCAGATCGAGAGCGGTCCAGTTCTAGCGCAAAGCCGGGCAGGAACAACGCAAGAAGCGCGATGATTGCACCGGACACCCTATTGGGTTTCGGCTCCAGCACCGCACCGAGATAAGCGATTAGGGCCGCGAGCGCCACGTGCCAGCCAACCCGCATCATGCCGAGGGCGAAACTGACCTAGCTCAAGGCCGGGCCGGACAGGTTTATCGACCCAGCCTTTCGTTGTTCGCAGGCGGCAACGAGGCCGGCGGAAGCTCGCCGTTTCTGCCGCATTATGGCCCGGTGATGTTCGTTATGCCTGACTTCTGTCGTGCTCAGCGCTATCTATCCGACAACACTTGAAGCGGAGCGAGCTATGAGATTTTCTCGAACACTGGCCGTAATGGCGATTGCAGCCGTATCGATGGCCGCCGTGCCTGCATCGGCAGACCCCGGGCGCGGCAAGGGCAAGGCGCGCGGCGACCACCACAACGGATTTGCAGGACATTGCCCGCCGGGACTTGCAAAAAGGAATCCGCCCTGTGTGCCGCCGGGGCAGGCACGCAAGTCCTATGATCACTACGGCTCTAGAATCGGGGATGTCCTTCGCATCGGTGACTACGTGGTTATCCGCGATCCCCGTAGGCTAAATCTAGAACCGCGTGACGATTGGCGCTATTATCGCGAGGGCAACCGGGCCTTTCGGGTTGATCGTGACACCAGAAAGATCCTCTCCGTCATCAACCTTATCGATGCCTTCACGAACTGAGCCGTCGGGGTTGATGATCGGCTCTAACCCAGTTTTGATGCAGATTGACAATCTGCCGGCGTACACACCCGACTTGAACCCAATCGAAATGGCGCTCTCGAAACTCAAGGCGCACCTGCGACGGACAGGGGCCAGAACATTCGACCAGATTTTCGACGCATTCGCGGAGTCTGCGATCTGTTCACACCGCCGGAATGCTGGAATTGCTTCTGCGAAGCAGGAAATGGATCAAGTTAAAGGCTCGATGCTCTAGAGGATCGTGGTAGACCGAATATCCTCGGCGGCGAAGTCGATCAGTGCGCGGATCTTGCGCGGCAGGGCCCGACCTTCGAGATAAACCGCGCTGACAGGACCGCTGTCGCCTCCGAACTCCTCCAGCAAGGGGACCAGTGCCGCGGTCTCGATGGTGTCGCGCAGCGCGAAGCGCGGGATGTAGGCGATCCCCATGCCGTCGACCGCCAGATCCACGGCCGCGCGCGCCGAGTTGACCTGGAACCGTCCCCGGACCTGAACATTTGTCTCGACCCCGTTCTTGACGAAGACCCATCTGTGCGGAACCCGCCGGTTGGTGTCCACGATACAGGTATGGTCGGCCAGTTCCTCGGGCGAGCCGGGTTTCCCGTGCCCCGCGACATAGTCCGGGCTGGCCACCAGAAGGCTGCTGACAGTGCCAAGTCGTCGCGTCTTGAGCGACAGCATGTCGGAGCGGCCGATGCGAAACGCCAGATCGATGCCCTCGCTTGCCAAGTCGACGTAGCGGTCATTGAGCCGCAAATCGAGCGTGAGGTTCGGGTTCTGCCGGCCGAACCGTGCGAGCATCCCCGTGACGTAAACTTCGCCGAAGGTGACGGGGGCCGAGATGCGAATGACGCCGGTCAGCCCGCGCGACCCCTCCGCGACGCTGCCGAGCAGATCATCGAGATCATCGAGCAGCGCGGGCGCCCGCGCAATCAGATCCTCGCCCGCCGGCGTCAGCCCCACCTTGCGGGTGGTCCGCTGAAGCAGTCGGACGCCAAGGCGTTGCTCCAGTCCGGCCACATATTTGGAAGTCAGCCGGTTCGACACGCCCAACTGATGGGCAGCCGCAGTGAACGAGCCAGTCTGCGCGGTGGCCACGAAGGCCCGGAGTTCATCGACGATATCCATGGCAAATTACTTAGTACATTTTGCGGATAGTCATTCTCTATAGTCGCCATTTCATTGACTAAAGGCAAGGCGTATCTTCCTGACAGATCAAACAGCGCCTGAAGGCGCACACTGAAAGGAGCAAGTCATGAAAATCGCAATCATTGGTAACGGCAATGTCGGATCCGGGCTGGCAAATGTCCTGAGCAAAACACAACATGAAGTAGGGACCTTTGGTCGCGCCGACGATGTGGCAAACGCCGTGACTGAGGCCGATATCGTTATCCTCGCGACACCCTATGGGGCAGCTGCCGAAATCGCCGACCAGGCAGACTTCACCGGCAAGATCGTCATCGATGTGTCCAACCCCGTCACCGAGGAGATTTCTCGGCCTTGCAACTCGGCACCACCACGTCGGCCGCCGAGGCGATCGCTGCGCTCGTTTCGGGAGCGTTCGTCGTGAAGGCCTTCAACACGATCTTCGCCCAGCACTATGCGGGGGATCTCAAGCTGGACGGTCAGCCGTTGCAGACCTTTGTCGCCGCCGACGACGAGACGGCGCGCGACACCGTGAAAACGCTGGCCGCAGAGGCCGGGTTCGAGCCGGTCGATGCCGGCCCCCTGTCCACCGCCCGCCAGCTCGAGCCGCTTGGTTTCCTGAATATCCAGTTCGGCTATGTGCTCGGAAAAGGTACCGAGATCGCGCCGCGCTGGCAGTTTTCTGCCTGACCCAACCTCCCGAACAAAGGAAAAAGACAATGTCCAACGCAAACCATCAAAACGCGCTTCAATCACCGGTGATCTCTGGCGTGGCAAATGCCGAACTGGCAGCCACACTCCTGCGCGTCTCTCTGGGAATCCTGTTCATCGCCCATGGCTGGCTGAAACTGGCGATCTTCACGCCGGCGGGAACGGCCGCCTTCTTCGAAAGCCTCGGGTTTCCAGGGGCGCTGGCCTATCTCGTGATGGCCGCCGAGCTGGCCGGTGGCGTGGCGCTGATCCTCGGCCTCTGGTCCCGCTGGGTGTCGCTCGCGCTGGTGCCGGTTCTGCTCGGTTCGATCTACGCGCCGCATGGCGCGGCCGGTTTCTTCTTCTCGAATGAAGGCGGCGGCTGGGAGTATCCCGCATTCTGGGCGATCACGCTGGTCGTGCAGGCCCTGCTCGGCGACGGTGCCTATGCGCTCAAGCGCAGCCCAAGCTGACCCGATCCGCACCCTTCCGCAAAGGAGTTTCACGATGGCCAATCCAACCGAAAAATTCGACATGAATGCAGCGCCGATCCGCATTGATACCGTTCGGCTCAGGGTGCAGGATCTCGACGCAGTTTCGTCCTTCTACCGTGACGTTCTGGGGCTGGTGCCGCTGGTAGAGGCCGGAAGCAGCGTGACACTGGGCACCGAAGAGACTCCGCTGCTCCATCTTGACGGCGACCCGTCGTTGCGCCCGCGCGACCCTAGGCAGGCGGGGCTGTTTCACACCGCCTTTTTGCTGCCCTCGCGCGGCGATCTGGCCCGCTGGCTCGGCCATGTCACCGAAACGGGCCCACGGCTGCAGGGGGCGTCGGATCACATCGTCAGCGAAGCGCTCTATATGGCCGATCCCGAAGGCAATGGCATCGAGGTCTATGTCGACCGACCGCCAAGCCAGTGGCGCGATCGCGCGGGCGATATCCGCATGACGACGGACCCGCTGGACCTCAAGGATCTGATGCGCGCGGCGCAGGGCCGGATTTGGGCCGGTTTCCCGAAAGGCGGCATCATCGGCCACGTTCATTTACAGATCGGCGACACGAAAGAGGCGGATCGCTTCTACCGCGACGCCCTCGGCTTCGACATCGCGGCGACCTATCCGGGCGCGAGTTTCTACGGCAGCGGCGGTTATCACCACCAGTTGGCCGGCAACATCTGGAACAGCCGCCGGGCCGGGACGCGGGACGCGTCCGAGGCGGGGCTGAGCGAAATCACCCTCGGCGTCGATCCGACAGCGCGTCAGGCGATCACGCAGCGCCTTGGCGGCGATCGCTTTTCCGATCCCTGGGGCACCGCCTTCGCGCTGGCGCAGTAAGGTGCTTTGCGAACCTGATAGTAGTAAAGGAGACAAGACATGCTTGTGAATGGAAAATGGGTCGAGAACTGGCAGCCTGTCCAGAAGGCCGATGGACAGGGGCGTTTCGTGCGCCAGGTTTCGGAGTTCCGGAACTGGATCACAACCGACGGGCGTCCTGGGCCTACGGGCGAGGGTGGTTTCGAGGCCGAGGCCGGGCGGTACCGGCTCTATGTCGCGCTGATCTGCCCCTGGGCCTCGCGCACCCTGATCGCGCGCCAAGCATTCTTTCAGTTGAGATGATGTGATGGTCATTCAACGCGCTCTATTCTAACACGACAATTCCAGTGCGCTTTGACTTATGCTCAGGTTCAACGTGGATGGTGATGCGCGCATCTGGAACCGCTTTGGCGATACCAACCTCAACTCTGTCACAGATCTCGTGGGCGTCGAAAACCGTCATTTCGCTTGGGACCACAAGATGAAATTCTACAAAGGTCGCGCTGCCCGCATGACGGGTCCTGAGATCGTGCGCTTCGACCGCTCCGGCCGCTTCGATTGAGATGGCTTCACGTATGCTGGCCAGAATCTCTTCTGGAACCGCCTCATCCATCAGGCCGCTCAGCGACTCTTTCACGACGCGAGAACCAGACCATATGATATTGATCGCAACCAATGCAGCCATAAGCGGGTCAAGGACCCACCATCCGGTAGCAAGTGCAAGAAGAACTCCCATCGCGACGCCTGCGGACGTAAAGACATCGGTCCATAGATGCCTCCCATCGGCGACCAACGCGGGAGATTTCAGTAGACGCCCTCTTCGAACCAGCACGAAGGCCCACATCGCATTGAGCATCGTGGCCGTTCCGTTCACCAGAAGGCCCTCTATCGGAGCGCCAAGCGCGCGAGGACTTAGGAAGCCTTCGTACGCCTCCCGCAGGATGAATATCGCCGCTACGATGATCATCACCCCCTCTAGGACGGCGCTGAAGAACTCCGCCTTGTGGTGACCAAAGGGATGATTTGCGTCCGGCGGTCGCGCCGCGATCCGTATCGCAACGAGCGCGGCGAACGCAGTTGCGAGGTTCACAGTGCTTTCGAGCGCGTCCGAGAGCAACGCCACGGAGCCTGTCATCAGCCAGGCCAGTGTCTTTAACGCTAGAACAATGCTCCCAACGACAAGACTTCCAAAAGCAAGTTTGAGCGCAGAATGCATTTTTGCTCCCATATAAAGGCATGTGAATTACAGGTCGGCAATGAACTATTCAAGCTATTGAATTTGCGAATGATAATGCCTCTCACTCCGAACAGGAGGCACACCGGTCGCTAAATCAACCAACACCTCTCTGACTCTCAAACGCAGGCCGAGGTCGAAGCACCGCATGTCGGCAAGCAGCCCGGTACAGCTACAGGGACACCGGGTGCTGATCTAATTGTTCGGTCTAGACTTCAAGCTGGCAACCGCATCAAGGAAGGCCTGATCCAGCACCGGATCGTCCCATTTGCCAGCGATAGCCATCCAACGATCAAGATCCTCCCGGAAACCCGGATCGTCGCTCTTCATGTGAAACGTGAACAGGCGATTGACGATTCCCCTCATCAGGTTTGCCATCTGGACGTCGCCGAAATGAGCGGCTTTGGGCCATGGTATTTTCCGACCCTCCGCTGAAGCCGCTCAAGATACTGTCCGCGTGCAGGCCGGAGCGCCCCGGCGCATAGGTGTAGCGGATTGCATTTATCCGGAGCTCGGATTGCAATCATCGTGATTTTTGGCTCGAATTATTTGCGTCTATCGAAGGGGTCAAACTCACATTATCTGCAACTGTAATCAGATTATGTGCGACGCGATTGCAATCATCGGGATCGGATCACATTGCGTGCGAATGGCTTAATGCAGCATGGTCCGGCGCCCGCAGCATTGCTTGAATTTTTTTCCGGACCCACAAGGACAGGGATCGTTCCGGCCGGTTTTACTGCCTGAACGGGTGAATGTTCCGGAGGGCGGTGTGTAGAGATTGCGCTGTTTCAGGAAATAGCGATGCATGCGCATGACGCCACCCGCCGCACCTATGAGCAATTCTTGTCTTTGATCATCAGACACGGGCTCGTCGAAGGGGCGCATTTCAGGGTCTTCATGATGTTCGTAGGCGAGCGCCCAGATCGGCACCATAGCGCCTCCCTCATTCTCATCATCCATGATTTCGAACCAGATTTCGCGCCGCAACTCGGTCCCGCGCAGGAAACCCTGCGCCCAGTCGTTGGCCTGATATCTGCCATTTTCATCCTCCAGTACGAGGGGCAGATAGACCTCTTCGGAATCAAGCTGGCGGTTCACATGGCTCCAGTGCCGGTTGACCAGTTCCACGAATTGCCCGGCCTCTTCCATATCCTCGAACTCCAGGTCGCCGTCTTCCGTCGCACCATTTTGCAGGATGGGCATGTATTCGCTTGGCATGACCAGATCGGGGCAACAGGCCAGAGCTGCAAAGAACCCATCAAGCGCTTCGACATTCGGGATTGCGCCGCCGCGTACCCGGCCAAGGAAATCCCCCAGCTTTTGCTCTTCGCTGTCGGACAGTTCGGTTTTGAGCTTCATATCGGTAGCCCTGCCTTACGCATGCGGGTGTAAAGTTCGTCGGTCCTGTCTGTATCCAGTTGCCCTTTGAGAAAGCGGCGGATTTCAGGAAGCCGTGTATCCGTGAGATCGGCCAGCGCCTTGGGATTGTATCCGCTCGCATCCTGCCGCATGCAGCGCATCCTGCTGCAAATCGAGACTTTGATCCTCGGTCGATACACGTGCGTAGCCAATGAGCATGGGAAACCGTCTGATAACTTAATCCGATTGAGCAAATGCATACGGTGATTTTCAGATGCGGTAAACAGACAAGTTTTCCCAGCAATATCAAGCTGGGAATTTGGGGGCTAACCACCATCTGACAAACGGACGTTTCACAGACAACCCATTCGCACGTAATGTGATCCGATCCCGATGATTGCAATCGCGTCGCACATAATCTGATTACAGTTGCAGATAATGTGAGTTTGACCCCTTCGATAGACGCAAATAATTCGAGCCAAAAAGTAAGCGCGCCATTGGCACCGCCTGCCTGATCGAGGGGCGATGATCTAAGACACGTCGCTAAAGACGTCGTTAACGACGTGTCTTATACGGGGTCAGCGATGCGTGGCGAAATTCTTGGATTGGAGCGGCGACGATTTTGGCGTGATGAGGACAAGCTTGAGATCGTCACATCGGTTGGGATTGGCGGGGCGACGGTGACGCAGGTGGCGCATCGCCACGAGGTGACCCGGCAGCAGATTTACAAATGGCGGCATGAGCTGAAGAAGAAAGGCTTGTGGTCGCCCGATGCCGGGGCGCTTTGGTTTCTCGGATTCCCGTTCGAGAACCTTACGACAGCGTCATAGTCCCTTCCGGGGATGAACAGGCCCTTCGCGAGAGCCGGATCAAGATCTTCCGAAATCGTGACGCGCGCGCGATAACAGCCGTGAGTCTTTCGATGTACGTCCCGCGTCGCGCATGCCCCATCAACGCGTTCCGGTAAATCGTCGAATATGTGCCGGTATGCCCCAAGCCTCTCCATGTCGCGCTCCCTTGGCCGTTCGCCGCGCGCGAGTATGCTTTCCAGTTCGACCTGATGCTTGCGCCACGCGATGCGGGTTTGTGACGACTTCTTGACGAAGGATCGGATCACCTCCGCGACATCGCGCGCGAGTTTGCGCTCCAGCGCGAAATCATCCTGCCACGGGCGTTCGAATTTTTCATCCAGTTGATCAATATCTTCGTGCTGCATGGACATGAAAATCTCCTTTTCCTGTAACAACGCGGCACTTGCCCCCTTTTCGTTGGTTTCGGCCTGTTTCCTGCTTGAAGAGAACTTCAGCAAGGTTTCGTTCGAAACCGTTGGCCCTTTGACGGACATTTCCAGGAGCGAATGACTACCGCGTTTGCGGGATAGTCAAAGCTTGTTTCTAGGGACTCAATTGGAAATGGCGCCAATGACAGGCAACTCCGCGCCAAATTTGTTCACAATCCCAAGTTTCATCATAGCACAGAAAATGGCCAATCTCGCTGGACGGGATGTCGAGTTGCATTGACCGGTTTGGACGAGCTGTCGAGAACCACGGCGCTTGCTGTCGTTCAGCAGGCGGATGACATCTATTCGGACACCACGTCGTTCACCACCTGCGAAACACCCGTGCTTCGCGCGCCTTTTGTGGGACTCAAGCAAAGGATGAAAAAACCGACGATCTGTGCTATGATCAATCTGCTCCCGCGCGAGTTGTAAGGAACGGACGGTTTCGCAGCCCCTTGGCAGCCGGAACCACGTTTGAAGTCTGAATGTGACGGAGTTCGCAATGAAAACCTTTGATTATCGGGCTCCGCTCATGCGGAGTCTCTCCTGTTCGATCACTTTGGCGCTCGCTCTCCAGTTTTTACCCGTATCGGTGAACGCGGAAGACGATTCTGATTGCCCCTCGGGGCACCCGGATTGTGGACAGCACAACATGATACTTGTCGGAAAGGAAGCTGCGTTTGTTTCCCATCTGCCGATGTTCGGTAACGAGCATCGTTTCCAGGTCATCGCGGAAGTTGTCTTCGCAGGGGGGGAGACCGACTTCAGTTCGGTCTATCTCGAAGATCGCGCGGCGCACCCGGATGTCCGGATGTACACCGTGCAACCGAATGACGCGTTCGTTCTGTCACGCCTCTTTACCCCTGACGGCGACTCCGAGCGCAATATGTTTTCCGGAAATGTCTTTCGTGGTCATCTCGAGCGTGGCGGACGCGGGATCGATGGACTCCAGTCGATCTCCGTATGGATCCAAGACATGATCTACGCGAGCGAATTGTCCGCTGGCTCCAGCGAGGTGAAGGACCTGCAGTACGTTCTTTTCGGGCGGGGCGATGATCTTTATTTGGCGCACCTGATTGGTGGTGCGCCAGACGATTTCGACCAGATCGTCGGTGTTTCGCTGGGAGACCGAAACGAGGAACTTTCGAATGGCGCAATCGTCACGATTCCCGATCGGGCAAACAGTGCCAGAACCAGGCTCAGACCGGACGAGCAGGTGTCTGCTGAGGTTTCGCCCCAAATTGGGCCGCTCGATCTGGTCATCGGACCGGAACTCTATTTCGAGGAGGGAGAGCTTCTTTCGTCAGCCACCTTTGCCCCGACGGAGTTGGAAATCGAAGCTGGATTTGCGAACTGATCACTTGCATCCTCACCGCTCCGGCGGAACGGTAGCTGAAGTAAGGCCGTTTGATGCCTGCAAAACGGGAAGGCACGCTGTAGCGATTGCTGGCATATTGAACCAGGCAGGTGGAGCGGACACGCACCGTCTTCTCCACGTAGCCGTCAAAAGCCCGCCCCAGGGGGCGCAGCTCGGCGCGCTCATCTTCAAAAACCTCCGCAATCGTGCGAGCCGATTGTCCAGGGTGAGCGCGACTTGCCAATTCCTCGCAGCGCAGGCGCAACCAGTCGTTCAGCCCGTCCAGATCATCAAAGGCTGGCATGGGAACAAACAATCGGCCTCGTAAAAACTGGACCTGGTTCTCGACCTGCCCCTTCTCCCAACCCGACGCGGGGGTGCAGGCGCATGGGCTCCATGACATAGTGGTTCATCAACGCCAGGAACCGCGGATGGATGCTCGGCACCCGTTCTTGACAGCCGCCGCATGTCGCTCCTGACCGCCGCCAATCGCCGCCAGAACGTTGAGCGGCTTTTTGACAATATGTGAATTTCCTTTTCTTAATGTATTTGGTTCTCGGTCGAAGTGAGAGGCATACGAAGTTCAGCCCTCCGTTGCTGAGGCACCTATCCCGGCTGTTCAGTTTTGCGGAACCACCTCTGACTGAGTGGCGGGAGGGTCCGAATATTGGGAGGATAAATTGGCTGCTGCGGTCTGAATGTGACTACCTTTCAGGGCCACATCTGCGCGGCGTGAAGCACGCGCAGCACCGTCACTGTCGATGCCGTTTCGGCATAGATGACGATGTAGTTGGGCCGGACAACCAACTCCCGCGTGCCCTTTACCCTGCCGGGGCGGCAGCGCTTCGGGTGCCCTGGAAGTTGTGCAACCTTTCCCTGGATCTCTTCCATCAAGACAAGGGCTGCGTCGGGGTTGTTGTCGGAGATATAATCGACGATTGCCATCAGGTCAGCGACCGCCGGGGCCTTCCAGTCGAGTTCAGGCACGGCGCTTTCCGTCGATCAGGGTACGTGCTTCCTTCATCACCTGATCGTGGGGCTTGGTCGGGCGAGGGTCCACCATAGCCTCCTGGACCTTGGCACGGAACCAAGCGTCGTAGCTCTCTGGATCCGAGACCAGGCCTGCAGGCAGGCCGCCCTCAGCCGCAACGCGGGTCAGCAGGATGCGCACAGCATCCGAAAGCGTCAGGCCGACACCAGACAGAGCATCGGCTGCTTGTGCCTTGAGTTGGTCATCTACGCGGACGTGGAGCATTGAGGTTCGCGCCGTCATGGCATGTTCTCCTGTATATATGAGGAATATGGGTCTCAATTGAGATACAGTCAATGAGTCATCGCGGAGCGGCAACGCGACACGCGGTATTCCAAGGCCGGTCTTTCCGTCGAGGATATTCTCGAGCTATCCAACATTTGAAATCCCCGCATTGAAATAATTCAGGACGCTGATTCTGATGTGAATGTTAGCCGCACGGCGAGCAGGAGAAGCGATTGCTTCAACACTTGCCGTCGGGGGGCTGGGCTGCGGAAGGCTTGCGACGCTCTGGGGAGCCTCACGGACTCTGTGTTGAGCAAAGAACAGGGCCTGCATAATAGTGCTGATGTATATGCGAGCTTTCGCCGTCTGAAGCAGGCTAGAGATTGCCTAAGTGGACTCTACAAGTTACCCCCGACGTTATGAAACGCATCACGATCATCGCCACCATCTGGTGGCCGGCCAGCTAGCAGAGCGGCCGGACGTTTCATTGCATCCCGGGGCCGCCGCAATGGCGGCCTTTTTCTTTGGATGATCCCCATGCGGTGCCCCTCTTTCCCAAGAGGATTCAACCATGACCACCAAACCCGTCATCCTGACCGGCGACCGCACCACGGGGCCGCTCCATATCGGCCATTACGCTGGCTCCCTGCGCAACCGACTGCGCTTTCAGGACAGCCATGAGCAGTTCCTGCTTCTGGCCGACACGCAGGCGCTCACCGATCATGCCCATAATCCGGAAAAGGTCCGGCGCAGCGTGATGGAGGTCGCGCTCGACTATCTCGCGGTGGGCATCGATCCGGGCAAGAGCACGATCTGCCTGCAGTCCCACCTGCCCGCTCTGGCCGAGCTTTCCATGCTTTATTTGAACTTCGTGACCGTCGCCCGGTTGGAGCGGAACCCCACGATCAAGGACGAGATCCGAATGCGCGGCTTTCCCGCGTCGCGTGATGATGACCTCCGCGCCCCGTTCGGCGGCAGCTATAAGCGCCGAGAGCTTCGCCTTCGCTTCTGTAATGCTGACCTGCAGGGCTTACACTCCGAAGGCGGCAAGGACAGGCGGGATGCTGGTCTCCACCTCGTGCGGATATCCGATGGAGACGCACCGGATCTCTGTCCTGCCCCGCCGAAGCGCGCAGGGATGGTGCGTATGCCCGTAAAGCCATTCATCAGGCTGGTAGGTGTCGATCAGCCCGGACAGGTCGGAGGCATAGGCCTCTGCCACGTCATGCATGCGCGGCACGCAGTCATCCAGCGGGGCATGATGCGTCACGACGACCGTACGCCCCGCAAATGACTCTGCCAGTTGCGCCTCCAGCCACGTCCTGTGATCGGCATGCACGCGCGCGACATCGACCGGGGTGATCTTGCGGTATCGCTCTCCCTGCATCCGGATATACAGATATCCTATGTGTAGGCAACTCTCGCATACGCAGCGCCGCTCATTTGACCGGGCATCACCTAATTCGGTCAAATCAGAGGTTGAATGTGTTACGATCCGCGATAATGGCTTTAGAGGGGCGTGGATCGCGAAACCCCAAGCGCTTTGCTCTCGCCCTTCGCTGTCTGCCTTACACGGGAGGACACATCATGCGACGGGAGGCGCATCATGTAGGCAAGGTGATCCGCGTGGTCGAGTCCGGGTCGGACGCGGCGCGTTCGCCTCTGGCGGCATCTTGGCGGCGCTCGATGGAGCATCACGGTCTCGATCCCGCCAATGACAAAGCGCCTTATCTGATCGAATGCAGCGAACTGGCTCGACGCCGGGACGAACTCGGAAGGCTCCTTGCAATGGCGACGCCGAAGCTGGATGAGCTTTTCGCGCTTGTCGGCGCCTCGGGCTGCGGGGTTCTGTTGACCGATGCAACCGGGATCGTGCTCGACCTCAGATGCGCCGATGCGGATGCAGCAACCTTTCGCAACTGGGGTCTTCACCCCGGTGCCGACTGGAGCGAGGCGCACGAGGGCACGAACGGGATCGGCACCTGCCTGGCCGAAAAGCGCCGGATCACCATCCATCGCGAGGATCATTTTTTCGCGCGGAACACGGCCCTCAGCTGCATGGATGCGCCAATCTTCGGGGCGGATGGACACATTCTTGCGGCACTCGATGTCTCATCAGCGCGCGTTGACGAGACCGAAGGCTTCAACCGGCTGTTGTCTAACACGGTGTCCCAGTACGCTCAGGTCATCGAGAACTGTCATTTTAGATCGTCCTTCCCCAATGCGCGGATAATCATGGCAGGCCCGGACGGGATCGATGCAACAGCCCTATTGGCCGTGGACGGGGATGATCTGGTGATCGGTGCTACCCGTACCGCGCGCCGCATGTTCGGGCTTGAGCCGACTGGACAGATCAAACCCCGTCCGACAGTGGACCTCTTCGGTCGGGACGGCGGCCCCACGGGCTTCAAGAAGGCTGAACGGGCTGCGGTTGTCCGCGCACTGGTCCGCGCGGATGGCAACGTCTCGCAGGCGGCACGGATGCTCGGGATCGGGCGCGCCACGCTCTATCGGCAGATGCGCCGACTCGGAATCGAAAGGTAAGACCGGCCAACTGTCTCACTGCTGAGACACAGTGGCCCATCAGCCATACTTGGCTGTATTCGCCTCCCAATACCTCTGTGGCATGCTGATATCGAACCGGGAGGAGGTTCCGGTCAATCAATGGAGGAAAACCATGAACGAGATGAGCAAACCCCAAAGCGTGTACGCCTCCCCCTTCAGGGATCGGTACGACAACTTCATCGGCGGCAAATTCGTTGCCCCGGTTGACGGCGCCTATTTCGACAATGTAACCCCGATCAACGGGCAGACAGTCTGTCAGGTCGCGAGATCAGGTCCTGCCGACGTGGAACTGGCACTCGACGCCGCGCACGCCGCAAAGGCGCAATGGGGGGCCACGTCCGCGACGGAGCGGGCGAACATAATTCTCAAGATCGCGGACCGGCTGGAGGAGAATCTCGATCTTCTGGCTCGGGCCGAAACCTGGGACAATGGTAAACCGATCCGCGAGACGACGGCTGCCGATATTCCACTTGCGATCGACCATTTCCGGTATTTCGCCGGGGTATTGAGGGCGCAGGAAGGCACCATGTCCCAGATTGATGTGGACACTGTAGCCTATCACTACCATGAGCCTCTCGGCGTGGTCGGCCAAATCATCCCGTGGAACTTCTCGATCCTGATGGCAGCCTGGAAGCTGGCCCCGGCCTTGGCGGCGGGTAACTGCGTCGTGCTGAAACCGGCCGAGCAGACCCCCGCAGCAATCCTGGTGCTGGCCGAACTGATCGCGGATCTGCTGCCTGACGGTGTGCTGAACGTGGTCAACGGCTACGGGGCCGAGGTCGGCGGGGCGCTGGCCGAAAGCCCGCGCATCGCCAAGATCGCTTTTACCGGCTCGACCGAGACCGGCCGCAAGATCATGCAGGCCGCGACCAAGAACCTGATCCCAGTGACGCTGGAACTTGGTGGCAAGTCGCCCAACGTCTTCTTCTCGGACATCATGGCCGAGGACGACGCATTTCTCGACAAGGCGGTCGAGGGTTTCGTGCTGTTCGCGTTTAACCAAGGCGAAGTCTGCACCTGCCCCAGCCGAGCTCTGATCCAGGAAGACATCTACGAGGACTTCATCGAACGCTGCATCGCGCGGGTGAAAGCCATCAAACAGGGTGATCCGCGCGACATGGAGACCATGGTCGGCGCTCAGGCCAGCGAGGAGCAGCGCGACAAGATCATGTCCTACTTCACCATAGGTGTCGAAGAGGGGGCCGAGGTGCTGACGGGTGGCGGTATGGCCGACGTTTCGGACGACATAGCAGGCGGCTTCTACATCGAGCCCACGATCCTGAAGGGTCACAATAAGATGCGCGTCTTCCAGGAGGAAATCTTCGGCCCCGTCGTGTCGGTCACGACCTTCAAGGACGAAGCCGAGGCCTTGGCGCTGGCCAACGACACCATGTACGGCTTGGGTGCCGGTGTCTGGAGCCGAGACGCCAACCGCTGCTACCGCATGGGCCGCGGGATCGAGGCGGGCCGTGTCTGGGTCAACAACTATCACGCCTATCCCGCCCATGCTGCTTTCGGCGGATACAAGCAATCGGGAATTGGGCGTGAGAACCACAAGATGATGCTCGACCATTATCAGCAGACCAAGAACATGCTGGTCAGCTACAACCCAAACAAGCTTGGTTTTTTCTAAGGGAGAAGAAGAGATGTCAAAAACGATGAAAGCAGCCGTGGTCCACGAATTCGGTGCGCCTCTCCGGATCGAGGAAGTACCCGTCCCCGAGGTCGAGCCCGGCATGATACAGGTCGCCATTCAGGCCTCTGGCGTGTGCCACACGGACCTGCACGCCGCCGAGGGTGATTGGCCCGTCAAGCCCAAGCCACCGTTCATTCCCGGCCACGAAGGGGTCGGATTTGTCTCGGCCGTGGGCAAGGGTGTGACCCACGTGAAAGAGGGCGACCGCGTCGGTGTACCGTGGCTCTATACCGCCTGCGGCCATTGCCGCCATTGCCTCGGCGGCTGGGAAACGCTCTGCGAAAGCCAGCAGAACACCGGGTACTCGGTAAATGGCGGGTTTGCGGATTACGTTCTGGCCGATCCCAACTACATCGGCCACCTGCCCGACAATATCGGGTTCAACGAAATCGCGCCCGTTCTCTGCGCGGGGGTTACTGTCTACAAGGGCCTCAAGATGACCGATGCCCGTCCGGGCGACACGGTCGCCATCTCGGGCATCGGCGGGCTCGGGCACATGGCTGTCCAATACGCCGTCGCCATGGGTTTCGACGTGGTCGCGGTCGATATAGACGATGCCAAGCTCGACCTCGCCCGGCGGCTGGGGGCGAAGATCACCGTGAACGCCCGCACCAGCGAGGACCCGGCGGCCGAGGTCCAACGCGAAACAGGCGGGGGCGTTCAAGGCATCCTGGTGACGGCGGTCAGTGAAAAGGCCTTCGAGCAAGCCGTTGGCATGGTGGATCGAGGAGGTACGGTTGCGTTGAACGGCCTGCCGCCCGGTGACTTTCCGCTCAACATCTTCGGTATGGTGCTCAATGGCGTCACCGTGCGCGGCTCCATCGTGGGCACGCGGCTCGATCTTCAGAAATCGCTCGATTTCGCGAGCGACGGCAAGGTGAAGGCCACCATCGAGACGGCATCTCTGGACGAGGTCAACACGATCTTCGACCGGATGAAGGCCGGCAAGATCGAAGGCCGGATGGTCATGGATCTCTCCGCCTGATCTGACCATAGCGGTCGGCCCGAATTCTATCCGGGCCGACCGCTATGAACACGACCGCGCGTCTCTCGCTGCGGAAAGCAGTGTATTCTGCTGCACACCGGCAGCGAAGGCAATTCTGAAAGCGCCGTACAATACTCGCCACTCAACGACGGCCTCCTCGGTCGTATTCGATCCAGGTTTATCAATGGACGATCTCATTAACCCACGATCCTGCTCCACGCCGGAGCAGACCCCATATCACCGACGCAGTTTCCGAAGCTGCCTGATTCACACTCGTCAATGGCGCCGGATAGCATCAGAAAAAATGCGGCAGATAGCGGTGAAGGTCACACCAAGCCCATATTGAACTGTTTATTCGATGCCGCGAATGCCTATTTTACTTGCGTGTCAGGTCTCGCTCCCACCAGCCAACGTCATGCCACTTACCAAATTTGAAGCCAACCTCATGATAAGTGCCAATGTGGCTGAACCCCAATGCCTCGTGCAATCCAATGCTGCCATCATTTGGCAAGGCAATCCCAGCATATGCCCGGTGGAACTTCCTCTCCCGTAAGTCCGCCAAAAGATGCTCATAGAGCGATTTTCCAGTTCCACTGCGCCGCATGGTTTCGTCAACATAGACTGTCACGTCGACTGCAAACCTATAAGCTGATCTCTGGCGATGCGGGCTGGCGTAGGCGTACCCAATCACGTCGCTTCCTCTCTGGGCGACAAGATACGGCATTATCTGTAACAATGCTTCTATCCGGCCCGCGATCTCCACAGCAGAAGGCGGGTCTTCCTCAAGAGAAATCGTCGTCGTTTTTACAATGGGGGCGTAGATTGCTGCTATGGCGGCGGCATCGTCTAAGGTGGCTGATCTGATCATCGAAATATGATGGCGAATATCGCCATGGGTTTCAATGCGGCCTTGCCCAGCACAGTGGCTACGCTTGCGCGTTCAACAAACCTTCTGTTGTGACCGCCCTGCCCCACCCTCGCGAGATCATTGGCTTAATCCGTGCCAAACCGAAAAGGTTCTGGCACGTTTTTGCCCAGTGTCTGCCTTGCACCCCTGATGGGTCGAAGCGCCGATCCGCGCCTCCACACGCCAAGCCATTCACTCGGGCAGCGCACCTTCAGACCGGATCGAAATTTTCTTCTGCATCGCAGCGTGCCGGGGTTGAATTGCTGCGGTGCAGCATTAACTTCTTTATAGAAGAAAACGACACACGAAACGCTCCCGGAAGGAGACCCGACATGGCCAAGCAGAACGCAAAATCCGCCGCGAACGACATTCAGAGCCTGTTCGATCCGCAAGGCTATCAGGACGCCTTCAAGACCTGGGCGGGCATGAATGAGCACATGGCGTCGATCGCCATCGAAGCCGGTACCCGGGCCACCGACATTGCGAGCGCGACCACGAAGGAAGCGCTTTCGAACATGCGCGACCTGGCCCAGGTTCGCGACGATGTTTCCGAGTACGGCAGTGCCTACACCGACTTCGTGAAGAAGCAGACAGAGCTGTTCACGCGCACCGTCCAGAGCTATTCAAACGAAACGCAAAAGGTTGGCACCGAGACTGCTGAGCTTGCCTCCAAGGCAGGCGAAGAAATCAGCGACAAGGTGACCACCGCTGCCGAAGGAGCCGCTCAGACGGTCCACTCGGCGGCCAAGAAAGCGGCCTGAGGCTGCAAGCTGTAAGGATCGACAGATGATGAACGGCGGGTCCTGCAAAGGGCCCGCCGTTTTCGTTGGGCTCGGTGTGCGTTGACCGATATCGCAGTACAAAAGCGGGCCGTTTTGCGGGGCTACTCGTAGCCCCGCTTCGCCTTCGCCATGTGCAGGTCGAAACGGGCGTCTTTTGCGTCCGCCTCGGTGTCGAACCAATCCGTCCGTAACTGCCCGGAACTGCCGATCCTCCCCCAGTTGCGCACGAGACCCCAGTCCCCAAAGAGACCGCGCACGATCTCCATGCGGTAGAACCGTTTCAGATTGGCGCCTGGCGCTGTCCTGGTCAGATGCATTGTCCCTACCCCCACATCCTGGCTGCGATATCCTGCTCTTCCTTACCCACGGCATCGGCATAGATCACCGTCGTGCTGAGCTGTGCATGCCCCAACCATTTCTGGAGCATGTGCAACGGAATGCCGTTCGCCATGGCGTTGATCCCGAAGCCGTGGCGCAAACCTTTCGGACTGCGCTGCGGTGCGTCCGGTATCCCGGCCTCGATCATGATCCCCTTGACGATCTGCCAGACCCGCACGCGGCTGAGCGGCCAGATCGGTGCCTTGGCCTGCTTGCGCGATTTCTGGGCTTCTCTGATGCCGTGCGCGGTGTTCAGCGTATCAAGGTAGTCCGGCGGCACTGGAACGCTCCTGTAGACAATTTTCAAGGCCCCAGAGGCATCACTACGTTTTTTCAGGCTGCGAATGGTGATCGTCCCGCCCGACAGGTCCACGCGGGCCGGGATGATCTCCACGAGCTCGGACGGACGACAGCCGGTGAAGTGCAGGGTTTCGCAGAGGGTACGATCCCGCGCGGGCTTGCGTCTGGCCACGGCCAAGAAGGCAGCGCGCTCTTCGGCGTTGAGGTAGAGCCGGTTTCCGGCAGTGTCGTAGATGCGCATTTCGCTCATGCTTAACAGTCTACCGGAAACCTGTTAAACGGTGAAGCAAGAACACCCACCCTGCACTCCTAGCAGGATCGACGGAGAAACCCGACTTTCCGTTGTTTCCATGGCCGATGCGCCCAGCTGCTTGATGGTCGCCGGATTGGCCAGGATCCTCAATTATTTAACACTATTACCAATAATGTTAACTTGCATGCCCTTTGCCCGTGACCTCTACACTGGGTAAGCCTCCGATTTCATCAGGGCCAAAACCGAAACCGCTTACGCTCCGAGGACCGCGCAGGTTGAAGCGTTGCTGGCCAAGTCACGAGGAAGCAGCACCGTCATCGCGAGACCCCGAGCAGGATCACGTCCCGCGGAAATCGATGGCCCTTGAACGGATCTCGACGCATGTCTGGCTCCCAACGCTGCCAAGGTTACCCGTAGTATCCATGCCGAACCACCAACTACGCAAAAGGCCCAAAACCGATGGAGGCCGTGTGATCATCGCCCCACTTATCGCCTATGCTGATTAAACTCAGGGCATCTGCCGTCAGTAGTCCAGACACGCATTGCACTATAAGCGCGAAACTCTTCGAGTTCTTCTTGCATGAAGGACTATCTCGTATTACATTGTATTACACGGGGAGTGAAAGGAATACGCTGTGGGTACATCCCCCTATTCAATTCGTCTCGATGACGACTTGAGGAAATCATTGGAGGAAGAAGCGGAGATCGAAGATCGTCCGCCTGCGCAGCTCGCGGTTCGCGCCATCCGCTCGATGCTTGAAGCCAAGGCCGCCAAGCGCGGGGCCATCGACTCTGCCTTGAAAGAGGCAGACCAGGGTAAATTCATCTCTGCAGAGGCGGTGAATGCTTGGATTGATTCCTGGGACACCGAGGGCGAGCTTCCCGCTCCGAAGGCTGATATCCCTCGCGACAGAGCATGAAGATCGTTTTTCTCGAGAGCGCGACTCAGGACATCCAATGGCTCCGATACTATTATCAATCCGTTTTTCCTGAGGGCGGGGCCAAGGCTCGCGCCCAGATAAAGGCTATCCAGACGACCTTGGCCGCCAATCCCTATATCGGCCGTCGCAGTGACACACGGGAGATGGTGCGAGAGCTTTCAATTCCCCGAACCCCGTTCACGCTCATCTATCGCGTGATGCCATCCCAGATCGAAATTCTCCGGCTCTGGGACACAAGGCAGGGTGCCGACTACTAACGCGCGTCAAACCAGATGCTGATTTCAACATCTGCCGTCGGGGGCTGTCACACGGCGCCAACACCCTGGGTTAGATTCTCTATCCGATCTCTTGGGGCACATCTCGCCTCTCGGATGGCCCACATCCTCCTCACAGGTGAGTATAAGTGGAGAAAACGATGCGTGGCTGGCTTAGACCAGATGAGCGTTTTGCGATGGCTTTGACCGGGATTATGCGAAAGCTTGTTGCTATGGCCAATGCGCTCCCGGGAGATCGCCGAAAACGGCAAATCTCAGGCTCGGAGTCTCGCTCACGCTGGATAAAAGTTGGGGGCAACGTCAGTCAGGTCGAATAAGTTTGGGATGAAAAAAGAAGCCATCAGATTAGAGCCATGCGAGACGCAGCCAATCGCTGGGCAGCGATTGGCAACCAGTCTGGACTGGAACCTCCTGAAAACCTTCCACGAGATCGTGAGCGCCGACGGTATCAGTAAGTCGCACCTGGCGCGCGCCATGGCGGGCAGTGCGGGCGTCGCGCTGGTGCGCGGCAGCTTCGCCGCGTGGCAAGCGCAGGGCAATCTGAGTCACATGCTGCGCGGGATGCGCGCGAGTTTTGACGAGGCCGCCGCCGTTCGTCCGGCGATCATGGTAATCGACGAGATCGACGCCGTCGGCGACCGCGCCGATCCCGACCCGCACAACAACAGCTACCGGGCACAGGTCATCAACGGATTCCTGGAGGCCCTCGACAGCCTCGCATATATCGAGGGCGTGATGATCGTCGCCACCACCAACTATCCCGACAAGATCGATGCGGCGGTGCTGCGGCCCGGCCGCATCGATATCAAGGCGCAGGTGCCACTGCCGGGCGCGCGGGCGCTGGCGCGGATGCTCCGGGACGCCCTCGACAGCGATATCCCACCCGAGGAGATGGCGCGCCTGACCCGCGCCGCCACCGGCCAGAGCGCGGCGGATGTCGACGGCGCCCTGCGCCAGGCGCGCAGCGTTGCGCGTCATGAGAACCGCAAGCTGGCAGCGCCTGACGTGCTGATTGCGCTGAGCCCGGAGGCAGAGGACCACAGCCCGGCGCGCGAGCGCCGCATCGCACTCCATGAATGCGGTCATGCCATCGTCGGCACCTGCCTCGGTCTTGGCAAGATCACCCGGCTGGTTCTGACCCGGCAGGGTGGCCAGGCCTGGCTATCCCATGTCTCCGGTGAGCAGATGCTCGAGGACCTCGAGGCAGAGCTCACCTACGCCCTCGCCGGCCGCGCCGCCGAGCGTCTGATCCTCGGCAAGGTCGCCGCCGGCGCGGGCGGCAACGCACTCTCGGACCTTGCCCACGCGACGCAGACCGCCACGGCCATCGACACCCGCATGGGGCTCGGCGCCGAGGGTCCGGTCTGGCTCGACATCTCCCCCGCCGCCTACCTGCGCGATCCGCAGAGCGCCGCCCGCATCCGCGCCCGGCTCGAGGCCGCCGAGGCCCGCGCCATGTGGCTCCTTGAGGCGCGGCGCGATCTGCTGGTCCGGATGGCCGAGGATCTTGTCGCGGTGGGTCTGCTCGAGGGTGATAGGCTCGAGATGTGGATCGAGGAAATCAGAGGAATGGAAACCCAAGTCTGCGTAGAGGCGCGCCCAGATCATGATCAGAAAGTTAAGAGCGCCCTGCCTCAAGACAATGAAATGTAGACTCCACAGGCACCCTCGAAACAATGCCGCCCGACCCACATCAAGTGGACCGGGCGGCATAATTTCCTGATCGGCGCTCATGTGTTCCAAGAGGCTCCTGCACTTCTTGAGGCCATCCAGGCCTTGATCCGCGCGGTGCAGTAAATGCCGAGCGCGGCACTAAAAAGCCCAAGAAAGGCGAGCGCCTCATACGATGTTTTCGCCCATGCCGAGATGAGGAATTCCTTAGCACGCTCAATATAACCGATCGGCATGGGATCTGATGTCTCCTCTAGCCAAACGGGAAGCCGGCAGGCACTTCGCCCAGGCGCAGACGCTCTTCCAGAGGCAGTTCCGTAGTAGTTTCTGTGGTCATCAGGTTGGTCCTTTCGCGAACCATGATATCACTCAGAGGCTCTGCACTGCATCTAGAAATTATCCGAAAATTGCATTTTTATGTGGATAACCAATGCCTTAAATTGTGCACAACTCTACGCTTGTGACGAGTTATGCGGATTTTGCCGTCGCCGAGGCCGGGCCGGTGGAATGTTCGAGGAGGTGGACTTCGTCTCAGACCCCGGCGACTTCGAGGACAATTGCCGCAGCCCTTCTCCGCGAAAGTGACCAGGCACGGGCATGCCGCCATGACGCAGGAAGAATGCTCAGAGATACCGGTTGCGCCGCATATCGTTCGCCTTGGTGCAGCCCGAGTGTCGATCCGATGTCACGGCCAAACGGAATAGCTGCGGTAGCGCTCTTGGAGTTTGCGGAGGTATTCCGGGAGCGGCGCATCAATCTTTGTGCCGCGATGCAAGATCGGTGCAGCAATGGTGCCGCGCGCGTGCTTTCGGTGTTGTCTTCAACGTGCAGCTGCAATGCACGGCGGGCGTCTGCGCGTGCAAAAGTGGTGCGCACGTGATGCGCTGCAAAGACGTGCTAGTGCGAAAAGGGAAGCCTATCTGGGTAGCAAGATACCTCGGACCACCGTGGTGAAACCCTGCAGCAGATTGGAGACCCCATGGGCCGCCCACCCCTACCACCATCTCAAACACGCAAGCGCTGGGACAAGCTATACGCGACAGAGGCCGAACGCGCGGAGATTTCTGCCACAGCCCGCGCTGCGGATTTGACCGTCAGCCAGTATCTGATCGCCAGACACTGCGGCGATCGGCTGCACGAGGCCCGGTCTGGCGGGGCCGCGCTGCAGGCCATGTCCGTCTTGGACGCGCGGCTTGCGGAAATTGCACATCATCTTGCGCAGGCATCCAGCCCCCTTGATGCAACGCTTCTGCATGCCGATCTTGTGGCGATCGAGCGCAACATCAGGCATGCCGTCCTGCCATGGGCCATCTGTGTCTCCACCGAAGACGAGGGTGATGCCTCATGATGATCACGTTTTCGCAATATGGCGGCGATCCACAATCTGCGGGTGCCCAGGGCGCCGTCAGCTACATGAGCGAGCGAGACGTGCTCAAGCCAGGGGTAAAGGGCGCGCGGCAGTGGATCCGGCGCGACCCCGCGCCGGAAATTCTGGTCGGCGACATGGCCCTGATCCGCGCCGCCATCCGGGCCGCTCCAGGAGAGTTGAAATACCGCTCGGGCGTCCTCTCCTTTGCACCGGAAGACCTCGAGTTCGATCGTTTCAATGCCGGAGATCCGGACCTGCGCGGCGCGATAAATCTGGCGCTCGGCCTATGGATCGAAATCGCCTTTGCTGGTGTTCCCCGGGATGCGCGCCCGCCGGTCTTCATAACGACGCATACACATACCGCACGGCTGGAGGTCAACTTCCTGTCGCCCAGATGGGTTTTGCGCCCGGACGGCTATATCCGCAGTTACAATCCCGATCCGCCCGGCCCGGAAAGCCGGGCGATTTGGGCGGCATATCAGGACCTGCTGAATGCACGGTTTGGATGGGCCGATCCGGATGCTCCCGACCGAGCGCAACTTGTGCAACTGCCGAATTGGCGCGTCAAGCTACGGGCCGAGCTGCAAAGAGCGGGTAAAGACGCATCGCCTGATCTGCGCGAGCGTCTGGCAAACGACGTGCTTGATCACGTGCGCGCAGGGACACTCTGCAATCGTGAAGATGTTGTCACTTGGCTCCGCAGAAAGGGAGAACAAGAGGGTTTCGTCATTCATGGTGTTCGGCCCACGCATGTCACGATCGGCCCGGCGGGTGCCCCCCCACGTCAGAGACTGCGGCTCAAGGGTCTCCTCTTCTCTGATCGGTTTTCAACTTCAGCATCCATTCTGCCGGATGAAGCCACATGCCAACTCGCGCGCGATGCGCGCGCGGCGGAGCTCGCGACGGCGCCGGATCGGTTGCAAACGGCATGGGAGGCGCGCATGGCTTTCAACCTTTCCCGATACGCTCTTGGCCATTGGCCGAAACCCGAATTCTGCGCGGGCGATTGGCAGCGCATGCCGCTCGCACAGCAGATCCGCCTCATTCCCGCCCGACATCTTGTTGCCTATGAGCAAAGCAATCAAAAGGAGCCATCCCGTGCTGATCCCGCCCCCGTCTTTGACGCCAATGGAACGCCAATTCCTCATCCAGCTCCAGACTCTGGATCAGACCATGCGCGCCGATATGGCGCGCCAGGACGAAAAAATCACCGCTCTGGAGGCGCAGATCGCGCTGCGGGATCGCTCGATCGCCGGTTTGACCGAGCTGCTCGAGCGCTTGCTGGGCCCCGTGGCACCGGACGCATCCTCGCGGCCCTGACCGCCCGCTTCCGGGCGCTGATACCTCGAATGGCGGCGCGGCTGACCCAGCACCGGCTGGTCCAGGCCATACCCCCTTCACTTCTTGATACATTGACGGAAACGCAACATTCCCTGGAGATCCTAAATGACACACTTGCCCGGCAAGCCAAGCACCTCAAAGCAAGACGAACCGCTGACACAGGCGCAGTTCGAAACACTCAACACGATGCTGGATACGCTCGTCAACCTGATCATGCCGCTTCACAAGCTCCTGGAGTCCCAGGGCGGATTGGAGGACGAAGTGACAGCGCGCCTCGAGCAGGTGATCGAGGCACTGGCCACAATTTCGACAAGCCTGCGAACATCAGCGACAATGCTGAGCGACATGAAAACTTCCCAGGCGGATTTTCGACGCCTGGAGAAACAGCTCGGCCGTCTGGCGGATCAGCAGATAAATCTCGACACGCGCCTTCAAGGCATGGAGACCAAGCTGGAGATGTTGATCGACTGGCTCGGCGCCCGCCCGCCCCGACAGGCAGCCGCGCCGATCTCTTGAGGCAACTGCTATCGGTCGATAACGCGGCCGATCCCGACTGCCCGGCTCAGATCCGCATAGTGCCCGGCGAGGGCGAGCAGCCCGCTCGAGAACACCTCACGGCAGTCAACGCAGACGCAGGCCCGGACTCCGCCTTGGCGGTGCATCGCCTCATATCAGAGACGTGGATGTTCAGCGGGTCGCAGACGTCCGTCACCGCAGCATCAGAATGCTGGCGGGAGCATTTCGGCATCAAAGACGATGAGGTGACCGACGATCATGGCGTAGGCTGGGAGCCGGAGTAATATCTCCCGTCAACGGCGGTGATGGCGCAAATGGGAGGATAGTGACATGGGTGGCGTCGTTATACTCATCGACGAAGCGCTCGCGTTCATAGCGACGATGTCATCTTCTGGACCTGACCTGAACATTTACAAAGTCGAGCTTTGGACGCATCACCATTGCAAGCGCGTCAATGCGACGGTCTCGGACGCCAACGTGCGGGCAGCCCCGGCCACCGGACGCTGCGCCTTTGTCATCGCCTTGTGCGGCGTCGCAAACGCGGGCATCAGCGGATTGATCGCCGGTTGGTTGAGCGCTAGAATGACTGTTGCCCGCATTCAAAGCTGAAGATGCGCTCACCACGCGAGTTCATTGCAGTTCGAACCTCAACCGCCCGAATGTCCGGTGAAACGGGGGAAAACTCAGCCAAAGCAGCGTTTCATATAGGGTTAAATGCATCTGATAAACAGTGACAAGACTCTCTCCTACAGCCTTACTCTGCTCCAACAGAATATGTATGTACATTCGTCGCTTACCGAGCGGCCGTGGAGCTATGTCCAGCAAATTGTCATACATCTGTCGTCCGAGGTTGTGGATACCGAGGCCATGGGACGCGCGTGGTCTGAACTGGTCATTGCGCACCCTTCGCTGCGTAATGTCATCGTTGCTGATAACTCAGGCCTGCCGACGCAGCGGGTTGCGCCGCCCTGCCCCATTGAACCCGCTCAACATGACTGGCGCGATCTGGATCAGGCGCAGATCGCAGAGGCGCTGAGTCGTTTTCTGGCCGAGGACCGCGCGATGGGTGTCGATGCGACCGTTGCGCCTGCGTTTCGGATCGCTGTCTTTCATAGGGACCCAGAGCAGTCGATCCTTGTCTGGACCTTCCCGCACAGCTTGCTGGATGGGCGCTCTTTCGCGCCCCTGCTGGACGAGGTCTTTCAGCGCTATGCCCGCATACGCAGCGACTCAGCGACGCCTGAACCGCAAACCGGGCCGGATGATGTGTTCGAGGCGCATTGCCGCGCGTTGGCTGGGATGTCGCATGCCGATGGCGAGGCCCATTTCGGCAAGGCGCTGGCCGGTTGGGAAGGCAGCGAAGGATTGGTGCGCCGGGATACCAGCCCGACGCGCAAGGCAGAGCTTTCCCTGCATCTGACAGAGGCAGAGACCAACGCCGTTTCTGCGCTGGCCGCGCGTGCGGGCGTGGCCACCAGCACCGTGGTTCTTGCGGCATGGGGCGTTGTGCTTGCACGGGTCAGCGGTCAGGCGGATGTGGTCTTTGGCAATACCCGCAACGGGCGGCATATCGTGGGCGGCTCTGCCGCCGCCGCGGGATGTTTCATCACCACAGTGCCCGTCCGGTTGCAACTGGACACCTCGCTGACCCTTGGCACGGCATTGGCGCAGATGCGTGCCGAGCAGATGGCTGTCAGGCCGTTCGAACACACCCCCCTGACCAATGTCCGGCGGCATCTGGACATCCCGCCGGGGCGGCAGATCTTCGATTCCGTCGTGCTGTTCGAGCAGGGCACGCTGGGTGAGCAGGTCAGGAATCTTGGCGGCGACTGGCTGCACCGCAGGGTCGATCTTTTTGAGGAAGGCGACATGCCGGTCTCCGTGGCTGCCTATATGGGCCCCCGGATGCGGATCGTTGTCGAATACGATCCCGCGCTGGTGCCGGGCGGTGCCGGGCTTGTGACCTATATGCAGCAATTCCTGAGGGCGTTGGGCAGCGCGAGCCTCGATGCGCCTCTTGGGGGGATATCCATGCTGGATGCCGTGGCATCACAGCGGCTTGTCGATCTGGCCGGACCGGAACCGGTTATTGCCCCCGACACGGCCACCTGCATCGACAGGTTTGAACAAACGGCCGCCCAATGGCCGGATCACATCGCGCTGATGCAGCCCGGCTGCGCGCCGATAACCTATGGTGCGCTGGATCAGGCGGCCGCCCAACTGGCGGGAAATCTGGCGGCATCGGGTGTGCAGCCGGGCGACATCATTGGCATTTGCATGGCCCGGGGCGCTGATTTCATCACGGCAATGCTGGCCATATGGAAAGCGGGCGCTGCCTTTGTTCCGATGGACCCGACCTACCCCTGCGAGGCCCTTGATATTATAGCACAGGACAGCGGTGCGCGGCTGGTGCTGATTGATGCGGTGGCTCCGGCGCTGGAGGCCGCAACGCGCAACATCAGGGATCTGGACGCAGGCCGTGCCCCGGCCCAGGGCGGGCGGGGGCGCAAGGGCGCTGATCTGGCCTATGTCACATTCACCTCGGGATCGACCGGGCGGCCAAAGGGCGTCATGGTCACCCATCGGTCCCTTGCGGCGCATGCCGATGCGGTCATCCCCCAGTTCGGGTTGCACCAGCAAGACAGGGTGTTGCAGTTCGCAGCGCTCAGTTTCGACGTGGCATTGGAAGAGATCGTGCCGACGCTGGTCAGCGGCGCAACGCTGGCCCTGCGTAGCGATGCGATGGCGCAATCCGTGACAGAGTTTCTGGAGCAGTCAGACTCTCTTGGCATCACTGTGGTCAACCTGCCGACAGGGTTCTGGGTCGCTGTGACCGAAGTGCTGGACAGCTTTGACCACCCATTTTCGCCCAAGGTCCGGTTGGTGGTCGTAGGGGTGAACGGGTGCCGCTGTCGGTGCTGAAGCGCTGGCACGGCCGGCTGCCCGATATCCGCTGGTTGAATGGCTATGGCCCCACCGAAGCCACAATCACCTGCACCACATATGAGGCTGCGGCGCATGATCTGAAAGGTGAAACCGTGCCCATCGGTCGCCCGCTGTCGCATGCGCGGGCCTGGGTGCTGGCCAGTGACGGTGCTCTGGCGCCTGAAGGCATCGAAGGAGAGCTGTTCATCTCAGGCCCGGCAGTGGCCGAAGGATATATCAATAATTCCGAGCAGACGACGCGGAACTTTTCGCAGGCCATTTTTGACGCGGGCGTCGGGCGCATCTATGCCACCGGCGACCGTGTCGTCTGGCGCGATGGTCTGCTGCATTATCTGGGGCGCGTGGACCGCCAGATCAAATTGCGCGGATTTCGGATCGAGCCGGGTCAGATCGAAGAAGCGCTTGAAATGCAGCGTGACATTGATCGCGCCCATGTCGACATCGTGGCTGGCGGGTCCGGTCAGCCGCGACTGGTTGCATGGTATTCAACCGTGACCGATGACAGCCTGCCAGCGCCCGAGACAGTGAAAGCTGCGCTGGTCACCGCCCTGCCCTCTCAGATGCAGCCCGTTCTTGTGGAGATCACCGAATGGCCGCAAACTCCGGGCGGCAAGCTTGACGTGGATCGCCTGCCCCTGCCCGAGCCTGTATCGCATGCGCCAGAGGATTCTGCGGGCGCAGACGGCCCCCTGGTGCAAAAGGTCATGCAGTTGTTTACAGAAGTTCTGCAGGTTGATGACGTAGGGCCGACAGACTCCTTCTTTGACGCCGGCGGGGATTCCCTGTCGCTGCTGCGGCTGATGCCGGAACTGGAGCGCACATTCGATGTGCGGCTTGAGGCGACCGCGCTTTACAGCGATCCGACGCCTCAAGGGGTGGTCCGCGCGCTGCAAGAGAGAGATCCCAATCCGCTTGTTGTGATCCCGATCCAGACTGAAGGAACCTGTGCGCCGCTTTATGCCGTGCATGTTCTTGGCGACAACGGATCCTTCTTTCGCCCCCTGTCCAAGGTTCTGGGAAAAGAGCAGCCGGTTTTCGGACTGACCGTCGGATTGCTGAGTGCAAACACGCCTGTATCAGTGCCTGATATCGCCGATTTCTACCTGCACCAGATCGAACGGCATTACGCCGAAGGCCCGCTCTCCTTGATCGCCGTCTCTGCTGGCAGCTATGTCACGCTGGAGCTGGCTCAGCGGCTGCTGAAGGCCGGGCGTGACGTTCAGGCGTTGATTCTGCTGGATGCCGAAGGCCCCGCTGGACGCGCCAGCATTGGCCGCCTCGCACGGGTGGAGGTGCATCTGGGTCAGCTTTTGCGCCACGGCTGGCCGTATATGACGTGTCACCTTGCAGCGCGCCGGGAGGCCCGCGCGCTGAACGCCGCGCGCGACAGGCTGCAATCCTGTGATGCTACGGGCCCTGACGTCAAGGCACGGGACATTCAGTCGGTAGAAGACTTTGTCGCCGCCAACATGATGGCGATCGAAGCCTATGAGCCGCAGCCCTATGCCAGACGGCTCACGATTGTTCGGGCGGCGGACGAGAAGTTTGACAGCGCGCAGGCCATCAAGACCGGGCTTGGCTGGTCGTCTGTCGCTGCGGCTGGCTTTGATCTGATCGACGTGCCCGGCGACCATCTGGGTATTCTGCAGCCGCCCAATGTCCAGATCCTTGGCGCACGGATTCAGGCGCTGCTACAGGCGTCAGACGCTGGTGACTTCGATGAAGTCGAGACCGTCCTTGCTGAGCCACGCGGCTGACAGGCGGCCCGTGCGCCACGCGCCGGTGTCTACGGCGATCCGCCCCGATCGGGACGCGGCCTTTTCCACGATCGTATGACCATGCGCGACCCACAGCCCATCCCGGCGTGGTTGGCGAGAAAAGGCCGGATGCCCCCAAAGCAACGTCTCGGCTGTTTGATCCGCGATCCCGCGCGCCGGATCGGCCCCCGCATGGGTCACGGCCAGCGCGCCTTCGCACCACGATAGCGGCAGGTTGGCCAGCCAATGCGCGCCCTCGCCCGGCATGGCGGCAACCAGCCCGGCGGCGAGGACTTTCAGCCGCTCTGCGGCATTGATCCCGTCGCGCCGCGCCCATGGCGACAGGCCAAAGCTGATCAGCGTCTCATTGCCGCCATTGGCCAGCCAGCGTGGTCCGCAGCGCACGGGATCGTCGATAAAATCCAGCATCATGCGCTCGTGATTTCCCATCAGGCAGATGACCCGGTCGGGCGCGGCGGCACATAGCGCTGCGAGGTGGCTGAGGATTTCAGCGCTCTGGGGGCCGCGGTCGATCAGGTCGCCGACGAAAATCACCCGGTACGGGCCTGCATCCGCACGCGCGGATATCGCGTCCAGCATCCGCTCGAGAAGATCCATGCGGCCATGCAGATCTCCGACGATGCAGGTGGGTATGTCAGGACGTGGCAGGGCGGAAAATCCACCCGCGATACCTGTTTTTGATAACCGCCCGGATAAGAGGCCGCGTAGGCTGCGCATAGAGTCTCCCAAAGCCCCGGAATGTCCGAGGGCAGGCTACCCTTAGTGCCGATCAGCCCTTGGTTGCAACCAGTCTGGTCCTGGCGGCCTGATGCAAACATCTGTTTGCGTGCGGTGTGTAGCGGCCTAATGTGGGCTATGATGACTCAAACCGCACGCCCCGCCAGCCGCCATATCGCCGCCGCCCTTTGCGCCGGGTTGCTTGCCATGTTCCCTGCCATGTCGGGGGCGCAGGATGCCGCAACGCTCAGCGGGGTCGCGTTGGATGTCGCGGACGACAACCGGTTCTTTACCCGGACCGGGGGCACCCTGCGGGATACTCTCAGTTTTCAGGGGCTCGTTCCCGGTCGACTCTATACGCTGGCCACCCATTTGGTGAATCTGACCACGAATGAACAGTCCGGCGATGTCGTGACGACCGTCTTCACACCGGGTGAACCCGATGGCGAGGTCCGTATCGAATTGCCGATGCAGCCGAACCGCACCGATTTCAATATAGATCTCCTTGTCGTCTCAAGGATTTATGAAGGCGAAATGGATGCCGCAGCGCTGGCCGCCGCCGACCCTGTCGCCGCGCTTGAGGATGCGCAGGCAGACGGCAGGGTGGTTCAGCTTCACGCGGTTCAGGGCATCTCGGTCACGGCGCGGGATGCGGCGGATGGTGATCAGCAGCTTCCCTCAGACGGCGGCACCATCATCGCGACGGTGACGCATGTGAATCTGGTCGAAGGCTATGACTACACGGTCTGGGGCCAGTTGCTGACCCCCAGCGGGCAGACCAGCGGCATCTATGCCAGCGTGGCGCAATACACTCCCGTGGAAAAACAGGGCTATCTGGAACTGAGCTTTGAGGTTCCTGCGGGCTTTGACGGGCTGAAGCTGATCCCGGCCGTCGGCCTCTACCACAAAAAGCGCGTCACCCTGCGCGAGGATGGCAGCATCGAATGGCTGGAGAATGCCCCGGCCCCGATCATGATCGCCTCGGGCGTCAGCCTTGAAGCGCCTGAACAGACGATCCGCATAGGGGTTCCCTTCGAGGAGGAATGAGGCCCCGGCGCGCCGTGGATTTTCATGGGTGCGCTACGCCATTCCGGCGCGCCACAACCGAGATGCTGGTGTCCTCGTCCAGCGCCTCCTCGACGATCCGCCGCTTCTCGGACGACGACCAGCGATGCCTGCGGCCGCCATCGGTGATGATTTCATAGTCAGATATATCACTGGACACTTGCAACTGTTTCTATTCGCGGGGCTGAATCTGCCACGGCTTACCGGTTTTGATGATCGCGTTGGCGATTGTGACCAACCTCCGCGCGATTGCGATAATGACCAGCTTGTGCGGTTTTCCGCGCTCTTTGAGACGCTTTGCGACCGGCTTGAGAACTGGATTGTGACAGGCCGCAGCGAGGGCAGCTTGGAACAGCACATGCCGCAGAGACCGTCGTCCGCCCGCGATCATTCTCCTGCTTCGCATCGCCCCGCTGTCATGTGCAACTGGTGCGAGGCTGGTGATGGCAGCGGCTTCGCCTGATGTCATTCGGCCGAGCTCAGGCAATTCAGCGATCAACATCGCCGCAGATACGGGCCCAATTCCGGGGATTGAACGTAGGAGGTTCGCCTTTGCAGCAAGTGGCTCAGTCTGTGCAATTACGTTTTCGTTCCTTCGTTCGATGACAGAGATCTGGGCGTCGAGCACGTCTTGAAGATCATCATCCATGCCCTCGACGTCGGCAGATACACTCTGCTTCTTTCGAGCACCGATCTGAGCTTTGAGCCTCTTGCGCATATCCACAAGTTGCCCTCTCCTCGTCGTCAAAGTCCTGAGAATACGCAGGTTTTTACCTGGCAGCTCTCGCCCAGCCTCAGGTCTGAATGCCATGAAGCGTGCGATGAGTTCTGCGTCGATCCGGTCCGTCTTCGCCCGCGTGCCCCGAGATGACGCGAAGGCCTTGATCTGTGCAGGAGAAAGCTGGACAGCGACAATCCCTGTGGCGACGAGTTCCGTCCAGAGTACCCATCCATGTCCGCCCGTAGCCTCGAAGCCAACTCTGACCTGATCGGGTATTTGCCGGACTATTGCGATCAGCGCATTGTGTCCCTCTGCTGTATTTGGATGCCTAAAGCGCCGCTGGCCCAGAAGGCAGAATCCGTCCAACCTGTCGCGCGATACATCTATTCCAATGAGGCTTGCCTCAGTTATCATGTCACTCTCTCTTCCTTATACTTCGCGGTCCCGCAAAACGGGCCGCCGTCAACTGTTCGAGACGGTGAAGAGAGGCGGGATCAGCCTGCTAGAGAACGTGGTCACGCCAAAAGGTGTTTAGCGCTGTATCCCTCCCCGTCGTCGTTCCTGGCCGGGAACGGCGACGGGGTATCCATAGCAGGGATGAGACACATAACGTGTTTGATCCCACGGTTTGATGGTGCGATCCTTTCTCAGGCTTGGAAGGAAGCATTATGGGACAAGTTCGTCACGGGAGCGCTACGACCACGAACGCCGTCAGAGCTGCAATACAGCGATCCACTGCCCGGCAGGGCATTGCGCAGCAATGTCCCGTGTATGGACGCCCCCGGGGTTGCAAGTGATTTCCCCGGCAGCGCCGTGCGTGTGAAACGAATTCTTGGCGATATCCAACCCTACAATGCGAACCTTTTCCATGGGCCTTCCTCCTCGTAGCAAGTTTCGACACCGCTACCTTGGCACAGCGATGCCGTGAGGGGGCGTCCACCCCATCGAGAGGGTCAAGCTTCGCGCTCGCAGCTGAGCCGGGAACTGGGTATCAAGCGGAAGAGCCGCAAACAGTATTCCGCCGAGGAGAAGATCCGTATCGTCTTGGCGGATCTGCGGGGCGAGGAAAGCACTGCCGCGCTTCGTTGCCGCGAAGGGATCCCCGAAAGCCTGTATTATACCAACGGCTCGATTAGCTGACCGTTATCCAATCCCTGTGAGTGATTGAGCTTATTCGGTTTGGATCATGCGCGAAGAAGTTCCATGCATCTTGGCACTTGTCGAGTATGTCTTCGTAGCTATCAAACACGGATATGGCGAGTTTGTTTGAGCGCAGATATGCCCAGACGTTTTCCATTGGATTGAGCTCGGGGGCATAGGGCGGCAGCTTCAGCAGGGTGATGTTGTCTGGCACGGCGAGGGCTTTTGCGCCATGCCAACCCGCGCCATCGACGATCAAGAGCGCCTGAGCTCTAGGGGCGACCGCCTTCGCGATTTCATCGAGATGCAACCCCATTGCCTCGGCATTGACATAGGGCAAGATCAGCCCGACTGCAGTGCCACGTGCGGGGCAGGCAGCGCCAAAGATGTAGCTCCATTTGTAACGCGTATCGCGGGGCGCACGCGGGCGTGTGCCCCGTCGCGCCCAGATACGAGTCAGGGTCCCTTGCTGGCCCACGCGGGCTTCGTCTTGAAACCAGACTTCCAATGGTTTTCCACGTGCGCGTTCGGGCAGGATGTCCGCTACGATACTTGCGAAGTTTTTTTGAATGCCACCTGTGCCGATGCGTCAGCATTGGGATGTTCCGGACGCACCGAGAGCCTGCGAAAGCCCAGCTTGGCCAGATATGTACCGACCGTGCGCTCATGGACTTTGACATTGAACTCCGCCTCAAGGCGTCGCGCAAGGTCTACGCGCCGCCAACGCACGACGCCATCTCGCGCCGGATCGGGCCCGGTCTCAACCCAACGCGAGAGGTGCGCCATCTGGTCTTCGGACAAGAGGGGCTTCACCCCACCGCCACCACGGTTGCACAGTCCCTCGATACCTTCAGCATTGTAACGGTGAACCCAGTCCCGAAGAGTCTGACGATCCATTCCACAGCTTTCAGCCGCGGCCTTTCGCGACGCTCCCTCAAGCACCAAAGCGATGGCCAAAAGCCGCCGCGATATGCGCCCGTCCTTCACGCGACCCGATTGTCTGCGCAAATCCGACGCCGTCGCGTCATCGCGTGCAATCTTCACCGTCATTCCAACCTCCATATCGGTTGGAGCGATTGAGTCAGACTTTCACGAAATTGGGAATCCCAAAAGAGTCAGGCGCTTGAGCCGCTGGTATTACAGCCGATCGAAGGAATTCGATGAGGCTGGTAGGAACCGGTTGGCGGGTGACACCGGCCGGCAGGTGGCGGCGCCTGAGGTGAAGGAGTTGCGGTCGGAATCCGCCGCGCTGAAAGAGGCCGTCGCCGAACTGGCGCTTGAGAACCGGCTGCTTACTGCGCGATCATGGGGCCTAAGGCAGAATTGGCGGGGCAAACGGTGGCTTTCAGGGAGCTGGGGGCAATTTCATGGATCCATCCCGGGAAATATCGGTGAGGGATTGTCCTTCGATCAGGACTTCGCGGGGATGCGCGTGGCTGATGAAATGGATCGGGCTGGCGGTCAGACCGTAGGCGCCGCTGCAATGCACGGCCACGACATCGCCTTCGGCCAAAGGGGGTAGCGCCACTGCATTGGCCAACCGGTCAATCGAGGTACAGAGCGGGCCTACCAGATTGACCTTTTGTTCGCCCGTGCCGCCACCGACACGGTGCATGCGATAATTGCGGTGGATGACCATGCCAAAATGCCCGGATGCGGGCAGGTGATTGTTCATCCCGCCATCACAAATCACAATCCGTTGGCCGCGCGACTCCTTGATACCGACGACGCTGGTCAGGAAATACCCGGCCTCGCCGATCAGATACCGGCCCAGCTCCAGTATGAGTCTGGTGCCGGCAAACCGGGGCTCGGCGCAAAATGCCTGCAATTCGGCGCGAATGCCGTCCGCCACGGCGGTCAGGTCCAGCGGCGTGTCTCCGGCATGGTAGGGAATGCCAAGACCTGAGCCGAACACCAGCTTTTGGGGGGTGATGTCATGCGCCTCGCAGATGTCGCGAAAGACCGACATGAATATCCGGTAGTTTTCGCAGATCGCCTCGGGTTTCAGGCATTGCGTGCCCGAATAGATATGCAAGCCCACAACCGTCAGATGCGGCAGGGCCAGAATTTCGGGAAGCTGATCGGGGGCATCCTCGATATCGATGCCAAACGGGCTGGGCCGCCCGGCCATGTGATCTCCGAACCCTTTGGGAACGTGAGAGGGGGCGAGGCGTATAAGCACATCCTGAGCGCGGCCCGCGTCCCCGGCTATCCGGTTTGCAACGATGGCCTCGCGCAGGTTTTCCACGATCAACTCGCCAATGCCGCTTTCAATGGCCTCGGCAATTTCGGTGTCACGCTTGCCCGGCCCGGTAAAGCTGGCGCGGGCGGGGTCCCAGCCGGCCTGACGCGCCAGGCGCAGCTCTCCGATCGAAGACACGTCCAGAAAATCGACTCGGTCTGCCAGCCAGTTCAGAAGACCGGGGTTCGGATTGCATTTCATGGCATAGCTCAGTGCAAACCACGGGCCAAGCGCGGCCCGGATCTCGGCCAGGCGCTGATCGATGGCATCGGTCAGATAGACATAGGATGGTGTCCCGAATGTCCGGGCTGCTTCTGTCAGGTGCGCGTCAAGCTCGTCCATCTCAGGACAGGCTTTGGACAAGCTGGACAACCCGCGTAATCGTATCGAAATTTTCCAGCGTCACGTCGGCGGGGTGAACTTCTGTACGCCCGGTTTCTTCGACAAAGACGATCATGTTCATCATCGCCACGGAATCCAGAAGGCCGGTTGAAAACAGTTCGGTATCCGCATCGATGTGCTCTTCGACGTTCAGGGAGTTCTTCAGAAAGTCGATCAGGTTTTGTTCAGTTAAGGCCATGGGAGCAGTGATACCTCACTAGTTAAGTTGAACAGCTTCAAGTGGTAGTGTCCGGACCGGTGCTGCGCGCGCTGGCGATGACGGCGGGACGATCCAGCTTGCCGCTGGCGGTGCGCGGCATTTGCCCCGCCCAGACATGCACCCGGCGCGGGACCATGTAATGGGGCATTGTCTTTCTGCAGTGAGACATCAACGCCGCCGTCTCAAAGCCGTCAGTCGTGGTGACCACCACATGGACTACCTGGCCCATGTCATCATCCTCGACACCATAAGCGATAACGTCGGACACCATACCGCTGCGCGACACCAGATCCTCGACCTCTGTCGGACTGAGCCTGAAACCGCTGGTCTTGATCATATCATCAATACGGCCCACAAACCACAGATCGCCATCCTCGTCGACACGAACCAGATCGCCGCTATAGACAACGGGCGTGTCGCCGATCAGATCGGCCAGTTCCGGGCAGGGCCGGATCTTTTGCCGGGTCAGTTCGGGTTGCTGCCAATAGCCAAGGCTGACCAGCGGGCCGGCGTGAACCAATTCGCCCTGCTCGCCCGGCCCTGCCCGGCCCTGGCCATGTTTTATGGCAAACACCTGGGCATTGGGGACGGCCTGCCCGATCGCGCCCATCTTGGCCCCGAATTTTTCCGGCGAAAGGTAAGTCGAGCGAAAGGCCTCTGTCAGCCCGTACATCAGGTATATGTCCACCCCGGCGAAAACATCGGGCATGCGTTCCAGAATGCCAGGCGGGATCTTCCCCCCCGTGTTGGTGATCAGACGCAGCGACGGCAGCGGCGTCGGCGCATGGTCAAGCAAGCGGACAACCTGGTTCCAAAGCGGCGGCACGCCGGCAAATCCGGTGACATCGTGTTCGCGGATGCTTTTGACAATTTCGGCGGGCATGGCGACAGGTTGATGCACAACGCTTCCACCGGTCATCAGCATGGTGGTGAGCTGATTCAATCCGGCGTCAAAGCTGTAGGGCAGAACCGACAAAAGGCGATCCGACCCGTTCAGCTGAAGATATTCGATGACGGTTTGGGCCCCGATGCGAATATTGCTGTGACTCAGCATCACCCCTTTGGGCATCCCGGTCGACCCCGAGGTATAGATGATCATCGCAAGATCATCCGCGGCAGGCCGGGCTTCGCGGGTCTGCGCCAGGGCGGTCTGGGCGGACCACAGGTCCTGCCCCGGATCGGCTGTGACCGCATCTCCGGCAATCAGAACCCCAAGCAACCCGCCGGGCAAGGTCCGGCCGGAAAGCCCCTTTTGCGCGGCCTTCCCGATGATCAGCGCCCGCGCACCGGAATCCGCGGCGACATAGCAGAGCTGCTCGGGCGTCCACTGGAAATTCACATTGACGACAACCGCGCCGATCTTTGCGACCCCGAACATGGCCGAAACCTCTTCGATGCCCTTGCGCAGATGCACGACAACCCTGTCCCCGCTGCGCACGCCGATACGGTCAAGGTATCCCGCAACCGCATCGGCCTGCGCGACCAGTTCGGCATAGGTGACCGAACGCGCGGAATCGATCAGCGCCGTCTTGCCCGCATTTGCAGCGATGTTATCAGCAAGCAGACGGTAGATTCCTTTGTTTGCCACTATCAGGGTGCTTTCGTCTCTGCGGCTTTCGGGTCCGCCGAAGGCTTGGGTTTGGCCGCGATCATGGCGCCGAGCCGGGGAAAAATCCGCGCCGGCGATCCGATGACGGTTGAATCCGACGGGACATTCGTGGCGACGGCAGTATTGGCGCCGATATGCACCCTGTCGCCAATGCGGATATTGCCAAGCACTGTCGAGTTCACTCCGATAAAGACATCATCTCCGATGACCGGAGCCCCCCCTCTCATATTGGTGCCGATGGTGACGTTGTGCATGACTCCGCAGCGATCCCCGATGACAACGTCCGGATGAATGGAAAGACTGCCCTCGGCGTGGATGATGTGAAAATCCTTGCCCAGTGTCACCTGCGGCGGAATCCACACCTTGGTCACGTTCAGAACAAAGACCTTGAGAAAGCCGTAGAATTTGTTGGCAATCCACCGTGCCGGCGGGCTCTTCAGATGGTTCGCCCAATGGCCATAGCGGTAGATCTGCAGCGATACAAAAGCCGCATCAAAAACTGATCTCCCATGACGTTCATAATCACCTTTTATTAATGGAAACATATATTTATGTATATCCGATCCAAAATAACCGCCATAGCCTTTTCACCTAATTCTACCAAAAAATACGCAGATGCGGTCGAACAATAGCATATAGAATAACCGCTCCGAATGATGGGTCTGTAAGACGGGATCATGTCAAGCCCTTTAAGGGGACACGATGCCAAGCCCATTTGTACATTGCAATGTATTCAATGCAAAAGATCAAAGGTGCATCTGATTTCCTCCCAATTGGCTCGAAACTTCAACTGTGTTCCCTCAGCAACCACGAATGCATAGCGCTGCTTTTGCCGATCGGTCACGATTTTCAACGTCGCGACTGTCCGGTCAGGCGGCTGTATCACAAAGAGGGTCGCCTCCGGCGGCATCACCATCATCCCATGTACCAGATGACTTCCCTCGACCCCGGCAATGACTTTTGCCTGCCCGCAAAGGTCAACAATCTGATCCACGGTCGCAGTCATCGGGTCCAGAATCTCGAACCCGTAAGTCTCGGCCATTTTTTCAGCAATCTGCTGTTCGTTTTCCAGCACGCGTAAATCGCCCGACCTGCCCCGTAAAATGAAAACTCCGGGCACCGGTTTTATTGTTCGCCCGGCCAGCAACCGATTTCGAACCTCCCACGACCTCTGGGCCTTGTCTGGATTGCTGGGCATATCTTCGAACAGGATCAGTTCGTCAAAATGGACGTTCTGTATGCGCAACGGTTTCATCCGGAGCAATTCTTCGTAGCGCGGTACATGGTATGCTGCTTCAGGTGCCGTTGTTACCGGCAGGCCCTGCGCCTCTGCCAGCAAATAGGTCAGACTGTCCTCCAGCAGCCAGCTTCCAAACCAACGGTTGCCGATCCAGCTTTCGTACAGCGTTCCCCGCATCACTTCGCTGGGAGTGCGATATGCCAAAGACCGGGTTTGCCGGGACCGCAGATGGCGTTGGTGGCCCTTTGCATACAGTACCCCATCCACAAGATCGACGTCTTTGAAACGATGCGCGACCGTCGGGTTTTCAGATGTCTCAAACCCGCCGCGCAGCACCTGGATCACCTCATCGATCGGCCCAAACTCGGTGTCTCTGATCCGCTCGATCTGCCCGGGCAGAAAAATTCCCGGCGCCGCGTAGCCCTTTCCGGCGGGCGCCACTTCCCATCTGTCGTCAGACCCGGCCAGCAGATCGGGCACCGGTTTATGCACCAGCTTGCAAAGATAGCCCTGAAGCGGTCTAAACGAGATCATGTCAAATTTCCTGCCATGCCAGTGTTACGTCGTTTTCAGCGGAAGCTATGCACCTGAAGACGGTCGATCCTCATTCCAATATCCCAAGACATTCGCATCGGGAACCCGCCAAGATGCGTGAAGGTCACAGGGGGTGCGCCGCCTTCAAATGGCCTTCAGTCCCCCCACACGCCGGGCTGGGCATCGACAAGACCGGCAATTCCGTCAGCCAGAATCTGATGATCGTCCCGTGACGGGTGCCAGTGGCAGCCGGTCTTCTCCATCTTGGGCAGATCAACCAGAGCCACGTTCGCATCACCGTTGGATTGCAGCTGTGCAAGCACCTTGCGATGTGCGTTCATATAGTCTTTCCCATAATCCTCCATTGCGACCAGAACAAACAGGGCCTGCGGATACTGCGCCCTGACGGCTTCAATAAAGCGGGTATAGCGGGTCTCAAAATCGGCGCGCAGCGCCTGCTGATCAGGCCAGGCTTCGCTGGGCTCAAGCTGCGTTGCGAAATCATTTGAGCCAAGCGCAAACACCACCACCTGCGGGCTCCAGCCATCGGGCTGGAATACGCCCGGATCTTCAATCAACCGCCGTGGATACAGGCTGAGCATGGTGGTATCGGGATTTGCGCCCCCGTAATTGCGGACAACTCCAATGCCCGAGATCGCGATGATCTGGTAATCGGCGTCAAAGAACCGCGCCACACGGGGGCCGAAAGCCTCCTGCGTGTCGGTCAGAAAGAAAACATCGTCCCCAACGCAGTCCCGCGAAGACGAGACATTGCCATATCCCACGGCATCTGAATCGCCGATGAATTCGATCTGGCGCGCATTTTGGTCAGGCGGGGCAAGGGCCTTGCCTTCGCCCGGCACGAAAAACCCAAGGAAATCGCTTGCTCCGGACAGCGACTCGCTGATCTTGTCCAACCGCACCTGATGCGGTCCGGGGCCAAGGCCGGTGATCTGCACCGCGCTTTCCCCGGGGCGCGTTATCACAAGGGCAGGTCCGCCGGCGTCGTCCAGGGTTACGCGATAGCGGTTAAGTGTATCGTCAAAGGCCAGGATAATGGCATCACCGGAAAAGCGCGCGCTGGCATAGACCGCTGGCCATTGATGCCTGAACCCGTCTTTTTGGGCGGCGCTTGCGGGTGCGATGGGCGCGGCGCGCCCGATGATTGTCGCCTCCAGTTGCAACATGTCCGCAGATGTCAGCACATCTGTATCAATGACCTGCGCGACAAAGGTTTCGGACCGCCCCGGCAGCGGCTGCAAGGTGGTACGATGAATCTCGGGCTGGTCCTGCGGATCAGAGGCCGCGTCCAACCCGACCCAGCCCGCCACACCGATGGCGGCGACACAGCCCACCGCCGCAATCAATCCCGCTAAACGGGCCATATTCCGTCTCCGTTGTCACAACTGCGGGGCGGTGCAGCGGCCGCGTGAATTCCGTTCGGGGCGCTTTCCTACCGCTCAAGCATGAGCCATTGTTCCCCGGACAGGTACGATAAATCAATCATGTAGACTCCATTTTCAGTATCATGGGGCTGCGTCTTGCCGTCGAGCTGCCTGAGCCGCAGCCCATCGGCTGCCCGGATGTGGAGCTGGCCCTGCAACGGTTCCCGCAGATAGACGGACCGCCCGTCCTCAACCGGCTGGAGGCGGCCCGCAATGGAAATCAGGATTTTCTCTGAGCCGTTGATTGGCTGGCCGTCCAGACTCTGCACCGCCACGGCGGCCATCGGGGCTTTCATATTCACGACAATATCGCTCAGCTGAACTTCGCCGCCCTCAAGCCGCCCTGCGGCCAACTGGGTGCGGGCGGTATCCACCGTAAAGAGACCCCGTGCGAAATCGCGCCGGAACTCGCCCGTATCCGACTCTACAAAACCGGCCCCGTGCGGCAAGTATGCGGTTTCGGGATTGGTCACGACCAGCGCGCCCTCTGCCGCCCGGCGCGGCGCAAGCCAGCCAAGCTCTGGCACCTGCGGCAATTCCACAACCAGTCTGCTCTGTTCATAGAGGGTGCGGATCGCAACTGAGTTTTCCGGTGAAATGCCAGCAAAAAGCTGCGCCGGAGTCAGTCGCAGCGCATAGGTTTCACGCGCCGGTTGCACATGCGCCCGGCGGTAAAGCAGGGCTGCGGCCGGCAGCATCGCCAGCATTGCCGGATCGCTTGCCGCATCCCAGTTGCTTGGCTCCAGCGCCTGATTCAGCGGTTGCTGGGCATAGCCATAGATCATGGGCGCATCCCAGCCCTGATGGGCCGCGCTGGTCGCAACGCGCAACGGCGAGACGAACCGATCCTCTGCCGGAAAAGGCGAAACGTTCCATTCGGAAATGCTCAGCGGCATGTCCGCAACCTGCCCGGCGGCAACCCAGCTCAGCATGTCGGCCTGCCTGAGCGGATCAATGTCCAGTTCACCCGGCCCGCCATAGCTGTGCATATCTATCAGCGATCCCTCGCTGAGCGATGGCAGGCCGGCAATCGACATGTTCCCCCAGGAGTTCGTCGTCGCGATCAGCCCCTCAAACCCGCCTTGTCGCAGGTCCTCCATCATCGCGGCATGAAAGCGCTGTTCCATATCGTTGAGAAAGATCTTCGGCGCGCCAAACTCCCAGGACCGCCAGATCTGTTCACGATCCAGGCCATGCCTTGCCGCAAACGCATCGGCCACCGCCATGTAAAGAGCGTTATGCGCGGGCACGTTCTTGTCCGGCAACAGGGCGTTGCCGAAATGATGGGTCAGGTCGTTTTCGTTGCTGATCAAGACCGCGATGATCGCCGGATCGTCACGATAAGCCATCCCGGTAAACGGGTTAACATGGCTCATATATGCCTTCTGAAACTCAAGCATCCGTTCGCGGATCGATCCGGAGACATAGTTGTACCCGTGGATGTCCGCATGCCCTTCTGCATCGGTGATTTCGTCAAAATCCTCTATGCCATCCGCCGCAGTCACCCGCCGCCCCACATGCAGATCCAGCCAGACATAGACCCCTTCGTCCTTCAGGGCGCTGATCCACTGGTCCAGAATATCCAGTGACTGCGGGTCAAGCCGGGTTGTTTCCGGGGCATTCGTTCCAAAAACATTCGGGGTCACCCAGTGGGAGTCGTGATGATGAATGCGGATCAGGTTGAAACCAAGCGCGGCGATGCGTTTGGCCTGGGCACGGATATTTGCCGGGCGGGTTGAGAAAAGCGCATAGGCCTGCAGGTTTGCACCCCAAAAGCGCGCCGGCGTCCCGTCCGCAAAGACAAGCTCGGCCCCCTGCGCCCGCACCCGCCCGCGCAGACCCGCAGGCTTTTCGTTCAGAAAGCTCAGATCGGGGATCGGCGAATACGGCAGTACGCGCTCTCTCGGCCAGATGTCGGCCCGGGTTTCCGCGCCCCCCGTACTGGCAATCAAAAGGCTGCTCAGAATTGCGAAAAAACATGTCCTGAACCCAGCCAAATGATCCCCCTTCCGCTCTCTTGAAACCCAAACCCAGCCCGAGCGCGACGCTCCTCGGTACTTGGATGCCCTTCTCGTTGAGGTTGATGCTATTTTGCGTTCTAATCAACTCTCATGGGCGCACCGTGCCGTGGGGGCGATCACGTCATCAAAGCCGCTTTGCGCCTCAGTATATTGCCTTGCAACTGTTTCTATTCGCGGGGCTGAATCTGCCACGGCTTACCGGTTTTGATGATCGCGTTGGCGATTGTGACCAACCTCCGCGCGATTGCGATAATGACCAGCTTGTGCGGTTTTCCGCGCTCTTTGAGACGCTTTGCGACCGGCTTGAGAACTGGATTGTGACAGGCCGCAGCGAGGGCAGCTTGGAACAGCACATGCCGCAGAGACCGTCGTCCGCCCGCGATCATTCTCCTGCCTCGCATCGCCCCGCTGTCATGTGCAACTGGTGCGAGGCTGGTGATGGCAGCGGCTTCGCCTGATGTCATTCGGCCGAGCTCAGGCAATTCAGCGATCAACATCACCGCAGATACGGGCCCAATTCCGGGGATTGAACGTAGGAGGTTCGCCTTTGCAGCAAGTGGCTCAGTCTGTGCAATTACGTTTTCGTTCCTTCGTTCGATGACAGAGATCTGGGCGTCGAGCACGTCTTGAAGATCATCATCCATGCCCTCGACGTCGGCAGATACACTCTGCTTCTTTCGAGCACCGATCTGAGCTTTGAGCCTCTTGCGCATATCCACAAGTTGCCCTCTCCTCGTCGTCAAAGTCCTGAGGATACGCAGGTTTTTACCTGGCAGCTCTCGCCCAGCCTCAGGTCTGAATGCCATGAAGCGTGCGATGAGTTCTGCGTCGATCCGGTCCGTCTTCGCCCGCGTGCCCCGAGATGACGCGAAGGCCTTGATCTGTGCAGGAGAAAGCTGGACAGCGACAATCCCTGTGGCGACGAGTTCCGTCCAGAGTACCCATCCATGTCCGCCCGTAGCCTCGAAGCCAACTCTGACCTGATCGGGTATTTGCCGGACTATTGCGATCAGCGCATTGTGTCCCTCTGCTGTATTTGGATGCCTAAAGCGCCGCTGGCCCAGAAGGCAGAATCCGTCCAACCTGTCGCGCGATACATCTATTCCAATGAGGCTTGCCTCAGTTATCATGTCACTCTCTCTTCCTTATACTTCGCGGTCCCGCAAAACGGGCCGCCGTCAACTGTTCGAGTGTAAGGCGAAGTCGACAACCTTGCGCTTCACCTCGTCAGGCACGCAGTTCCAAACGTGCTTCGGCTTGGGAGATTGGTCCTCCAGACCGGCTTCCCCGCGTCGTAGATACCGATCGTACCAACGATAGAACGTGGTGCGGGGAATTCCCATCTTGGCCAGCGTCAGACGCACAGACAGATGGCTCTCTTCAACCAGTCGGATAATTTCTAACTTTTCTGATGCAGGGAACCTCATTCGGGGTCGCCCCCACCGTCGAACATGCTTTTTTTTGAGAAGGCGCAGCTCAAGCGTCTGTTCAGCGACCACTTCCTTAAGATCCTTTGTATCCGATGGGGTGGACGCCCCCCGGCGGCATCAAAATGTGCCAAGGTAGCGGGTGTTGAAACACTGCTAAGAGGAGAGCGTCCATGAACGAAGTTAGCATCATCGGCCTGGATTTGGCCAAGAACATATTTCAGGCACATGGCGCCGGGGCGGACGGATCCGTTGTATTCCGGCGCAAGCTATCGCGTGCGCAGCTGTTGAAGTTCCTGAGCGATCAGCAGCCTTGCGTGGTGGCCATGGAGGCTTGTGCAAGCGCCCATCATTGGGGCCGGGCAATCGGCGATCTTGGGCACCAGGTTCGGTTGATACCGCCTGCCTACGTGAAGCCTTTCGTGAAGCGTCAGAAAAACGACATGGCTGATGCGGAGGCGATCGCTGAGGCAGCGTCCCGTCCGACCATGCGGTTTGTTGCTGTGAAGAGCGAGGTTCAGCAGGCGGCGGCAATGGCGTATCGTACCCGCGACCTCCTGGTGAGGCAGCGCACTCAGACAATCAATGCGCTTCGGGCCCATCTGGCCGAGCAAGGTATCGTCGCGCCCGCCGGTCCTGCCCATGTTGGCCGCCTTGCCGCAGTTGTCGATGGCGACGACGGCACGCTGCCTGCGGCGGTGCGGGAACTGGCGCGCTTACTTCTGGACCAGATCGAAGATCTAAGCGAGAAAGTATCTGGCTTGGATACCGAGCTGCGCAAACGAGCGGCCACCGACGATACTGCGAGGCAGCTGACGACGATTCCGGGCATTGGTCCGATCACTGCAGCGGCTATCACCACTTTTGCGCCACCGATGGAGACCTTCTTGAAGGGCCGGGATTTTGCGGCCTGGGTCGGGCTTACGCCGAGACAGCATTCGAGCGGCGGCAAGGAACGTCTTGGCCGAACGTCGAAGATGGGCCAAAAAGATATCCGTCGACTGCTGATCACCGGTGCCATCGCAGTGGTGAGATGGGCAGCACGCAAGGGCGCCCTGGAGGGTTCGTGGCTCGCGCGGATGCTGGCACGCAAACCGAAAATGTTGGTCGCGGTGGCTTTGGCCAACCGTATGGCGCGCACGGCCTGGGCTCTGATGCGTAAAGGTGAGGATTACAGGGATCCGGTGGCTATGGCCGCATAGGTCAAAGCCATCGGTTTGTCGCCGCGAATGTGAGCAGGACGGAGGAACGTAAGGGCAAACGGTCATGAGACCAGGTTGGGAGACCCATTATTCCGGACGATGTGCCACCGAGCACGGGTATCCGAACTGGACCCGAACCGCATATCTCCATAAGGGCCCGCGGCGTTTGAAAGGCCGCAACTTTGAGGCCGGACACACGACTGCACCTGATCACATGCCCGATCGTACCAAAAAAGTGCTTGCATTCATGGGGGCGTCCACACACGTCCGACTACGTAGCACTTGACGCCTATTGCGGCGTCCAGTTCCAGGGAGCGAGTTCGTCAATTCGGTTGATCTTGTGATCGGCAATACGCTCGAGAAACCAAGTAAGCCAGGCTTCGGGATTGACGCCGTTCATGCGAGCGGTTTCGATGAGCGTGTAGGCGATCGCCGCGGCCTTGCCGCCACCTTTTGAGCCCATGAAGAATTTTTCCTGCCAAGGGTCAGGGGTCTGATTGACCGCTCGCAGATATTGTTGTCCAGTTCCAGCTGTCCGTTCTCGAGGTATGGCCGCGCCTTGGGCATGCGACCGAGCGCGTAGCGGATCGCCTCGGCCAGCTTGGTCTTTCCGGATATTTTTGGCAGTTGCTGCTTCAGCCAACCTTCCAGTTCATCGAAGAGCGGCTTCGCCTGCGCCTGCCGCAGGGCGACGCGTTCATCGGGGGATTTGTAGCGCGCCTCCTTTCCACACCATAGAGCCTGGCAATCCGTTCGATGGCGCCCCTGGCGATGACGGACCCATCGCGCTCGAAGACATCCACGAACTTGCGGCGGACATGGACCATGCAGGCTTGCTCCGTGGCGAGCCCTTCGCCGAACAGGCCGTTGAAGCCGGTGAAGCCGTCAGCATGCACGGTGCCCTTGTAGCCCTGAAGATGGGCGGAGGGATGTCCCCCCTTTCGATCCACGCTGAACTGATACCACGCGCAGGGCGGTGCCTGTCCGCACCAGGGCCTCTCGTCGCGGACGTAACTCCAGAGCCGCGCGGTATGGGCCTTGCCTGTCTTCGCACCGGTCTGCATCTTGACCGGGGTGTCGTCGGCAAACACGGCGGGTCCGGCGCGCACCAGCTTGCCGATATGCTCGGCCAACGGTTCCAGCAACGCCGTTGACCGCCCGACCCAGTCGGTGAGCGTTGATCGGTGCAGGTCGAGCTTCTCGCGCGCGTAGATCTCCAACTGCCGGTATAATGGCAGATGATCGCAATACTTGCCGACCAGCACATGCGCGAGAAGACCGGGGCCGGCGCGGCCGCGCTCGATGGGGCGGCTCGGCAACGGTGCCTGCGCGAAGGTCTCGCAGCAGCTGTAGGCCATGCGCGGACGCACGATCTGGCGGACGACAAAGCGCCCCGGGATGTATTCCAGCTCCTGCGTCACATCCTCGCCGAGCGGGCGCAGGGCGCCGCCACACGAGGCGCAGGCATCGCCCGGAGACAAGACCTCGGTCTGTCGCTCGAGATGATCGGGCAGCGGGGCACGGCTGTGTTGCCGTTTGGCGGGCCTGTCGGATTGCGCCGCGTCGTCACTCGGGTTGGTTTCGTCATGCTGCGCCTCGGCAGCCTGCGCGATCTCGATGTCTTCCTGCAAGTCGAAGGCCAGCTGATCGAGGCTTTCGGATTTCGACCCGAACCGCGCCTTGCCCCTCTCGGCAGATTTGCCTTGCAAATCGCCTGCCGGGCAATGGATGGGCCGCCAGCTGCCCTTGCAGATCTTCCACCTTCAGGGTCAGAGACTTGATCTCCTCGCCCATCAGGGCGACCAGAGCCTTCAGGTCTTCGGCATCGTCCGGCAGGGATTTCAGCGTCTCCAGCATGGCGGGAATATACTGAACCGGCGGCGGGAGGGGAACAAGGAATGCGCCTAAACCTCTGTTTTATTGAGCTATTCCGCCTGCAATGGCCGCCATGTCTTTTGCGGCATGCGCCAGTCGATCCCCTCCAGCAGCATCGAGAGTTGCGACGGACTGAGGCTGACCTTGCCCTCTTTCGCCGCGGGCCAGACGAACCGGCCACGCTCGAGGCGCTTGGAGAACAGGCAGGCTCCTTGGGCGTCCCACCAGATGATCTTCAACAGATCGCCCCGGCGCCCCCGGAACACGAACAGATGGCCGGAATACGGGTCCTCGGCCAGGACCTTTTCAGCCTGCGCCGCCAAGGTGTTGAAGCCACGCCGCATGTCGGTCACCCCGGCCGCGAGCCACACCCGCGTATTGCTCGGCACTGGGATCATGCCATCAGACCCTGCACGAGCCCGATAACAGATGACAGCGCCGTCGGCCCTTCAATGACGACCCGTCGCCCATCCGACAGCGTGATGTCGACCCGATGCGCCAGGAGAGGAGCCGATGTCGAGCCCACAGGCCCCAACGTCGTCTCGTTGGAATGATGGTCGGTGGATGGCCCCGATATCTCCACCGGCAAGAAGATAATGTCACCTTCCGATGCCATTTGCATTTTGTCCGCAGCAGGGGAAAAGCGAGGGTCTTTCAGCCACTTGAAGATCAGGTTCGCGTTCATCGAATAACGACGGGCAACCTGCGCGACGGACACGCCGGGTGCCAAAGCCTGCTCACAGATCGACCGCTTCTCTTCGTCCGCCCAGAACCGCTTCTTCTGGCCCTTCTTGCCCGCCATAGAGTGCCTCAAGATGTCCACTATCAATGGTGGACACTATCAGCCTCGGATTCCGCCCGTCAGAGCGGCGTCAGCGGACGTGTGTGGACGCCCCCATGAATGCAAGCACTTTTTTGGTACGATCGGGCATGTGATCAGGTGCAGTCGTGTGTCCGGCCTCAAAGTTGCGGCCTTTCAAACGCCGCGGGCCCTTATGGAGATATGCGGTTCGGGTCCAGTTCGGATACCCGTGCTCGGTGGCACATCGTCCGGAATAATGGGTCTCCCAACCTGGTCTCATGACCGTTTGCCCTTACGTTCCTCCGTCCTGCTCACATTCGCGGCGACAAACCGATGGCTTTGACCTATGCGGCCATAGCCACCGGATCCCTGTAATCCTCACCTTTACGCATCAGAGCCCAGGCCGTGCGCGCCATACGGTTGGCCAAAGCCACCGCGACCAACATTTTCGGTTTGCGTGCCAGCATCCGCGCGAGCCACGAACCCTCCAGGGCGCCCTTGCGTGCTGCCCATCTCACCACTGCGATGGCACCGGTGATCAGCAGTCGACGGATATCTTTTTGGCCCATCTTCGACGTTCGGCCAAGACGTTCCTTGCCGCCGCTCGAATGCTGTCTCGGCGTAAGCCCGACCCAGGCCGCAAAATCCCGGCCCTTCAAGAAGGTCTCCATCGGTGGCGCAAAAGTGGTGATAGCCGCTGCAGTGATCGGACCAATGCCCGGAATCGTCGTCAGCTGCCTCGCAGTATCGTCGGTGGCCGCTCGTTTGCGCAGCTCGGTATCCAAGCCAGATACTTTCTCGCTTAGATCTTCGATCTGGTCCAGAAGTAAGCGCGCCAGTTCCCGCACCGCCGCAGGCAGCGTGCCGTCGTCGCCATCGACAACTGCGGCAAGGCGGCCAACATGGGCAGGACCGGCGGGCGCGACGATACCTTGCTCGGCCAGATGGGCCCGAAGCGCATTGATTGTCTGAGTGCGCTGCCTCACCAGGAGGTCGCGGGTACGATACGCCATTGCCGCCGCCTGCTGAACCTCGCTCTTCACAGCAACAAACCGCATGGTCGGACGGGACGCTGCCTCAGCGATCGCCTCCGCATCAGCCATGTCGTTTTTCTGACGCTTCACGAAAGGCTTCACGTAGGCAGGCGGTATCAACCGAACCTGGTGCCCAAGATCGCCGATTGCCCGGCCCCAATGATGGGCGCTTGCACAAGCCTCCATGGCCACCACGCAAGGCTGCTGATCGCTCAGGAACTTCAACAGCTGCGCACGCGATAGCTTGCGCCGGAATACAACGGATCCGTCCGCCCCGGCGCCATGTGCCTGAAATATGTTCTTGGCCAAATCCAGGCCGATGATGCTAACTTCGTTCATGGACGCTCTCCTCTTAGCAGTGTTTCAACACCCGCTACCTTGGCACATTTTGATGCCGCCGGGGGGCGTCCACCCCATCGGATACGATCCTTTGCCTCGCGGCGCAGTTCCTTCACTTCGTCAGTACTTGCCGCACGCGCCGTGTCCCCAGCCAGCCGCTTCTTACCGGCCTCCATGAAGTCCTTGGACCACTTGTAGTAGATGCCCTGGGATATCCCCTCACGGCGACACAGCTCAGCAATGCTGTCCTCGCCGCGAAGACCATCCAACACGATCCTGATCTTCTCTTCGGATGAATAATGCTTGCGCGTGGCGCGTTTGATATCTTTGACGATCCTCTCGCCAGGGCTCTTCGTTGTCTTTTTCATCGTCCACTCCTCGGTGGTTACGATGAGCAACAAACACTCTCTTAGCAAATCACCCTAAATGGACCCATAGGCGCTGACGTCAGACAGGGACATTGCTGCGCAATACCCTGCCGGGCAGCGCATGGCGCGGAACTTCGACCGTCAGGTCGTGGAAATCCAGCTCCGCACCGCCGTCCTCAACCGCTACACCGCTCTTGGCATACCCGTCACTGAGGTCGTAGGATAAGTCCGTCCGGGGAAAGGGCAAGCCTGCTCAGCAACCGATTTGTGCAACAATGGCAGTATTGATTTAGAAACGACTGACTAGGTAACTTCAATGATTGACATAGGTAACCGTGAAAAACACTATCCCATTTAACAAGCCCAGTATTGTTGGCAATGAAATCAAGTACATCCGAGATGCAGTGAGGCAAGGCCAACTTGCAGGTGACGGAGTATACACGGATAAATGTAGCAAGCACCTTGGGAGTTTAACCGGCGCGAAGAAAGTACTGCTGACACACTCCTGCACGGCTGCGCTCGAAATGGCTGCAATGTTGTGTGATTTAGGACCTGGTGATGAAGTCATCATGCCCTCCTTTACTTTCGTGTCGACCGCTAATGCTGTGGTTTTGCGCGGGGCAACACCGGTTTTTGTAGATATCCAGCCAGACACGCTGAACATTGACCCTATTGCAGTTTCCACAGCGATTACCCAAAAAACTAAAGCGATTTTTGCTGTGCATTACGCAGGTTTTCCAGCCGACATGGATGCGTTGGCCGATTTGGCTAAGAAACACGGATTGTTTCTGATCGAAGACGCAGCACAGGCATTGGGGTCAACCTACAAGGGTCGCTTGGCCGGCAGCCTGAGTGACATGGCGGCCTTCAGCTTTCACGAAACCAAGAACATCATTAGCGGAGAAGGGGGGGCTCTGGCGATCAACCGCTCCGAACTTATGGAACGCGCAGAAATCATCCGCGAGAAGGGCACCAACCGCTCGCAGTTTTTCCGCGGGCAAGTTGACAAGTATACTTGGGTGGATGTGGGATCATCCTATTTACCCGGTGAACTAATCGCGGCATATTTGTACGGTCAACTTGAGGCGGAGCCTGCGATTCGCACTCGGCGTTTGGCTGTGTTCGACGCCTATATGGATGCGCTTACGCCTCTTGTTGCCACCAACAAAGTTACATTACCCTACACGCCGCTGAACTGCACAGGTAATGGACACATGTTCTATCTACTGCTGGACTCGCTTGAGAGTCGCAGTGCCTTCATTGCAGAAATGAAAGCACATAATATCATCACCCCTTTTCACTATGTCCCACTACACTCGGCCCCTGCAGGCAAACGGTTTGGCCGAGCACATGGGGATCTGCCTGTCACGCAACGCATCTCGGAGACGTTAGTACGTTTGCCTATGTATTTTGATCTGGGAAGCGACATTGAGACCGTAATTGATGTGGCACTGAACGTGTTGGGTAATACGCCACGAGGCTGGACATGACTAACATAAAAATCAGTGTCGTCTCTCCGATCTACGGGTGTCGCGATTGCTTGCATACGTTGGCCGATCAGGTCGCCGACACCTTCGCCGACACCGATTTTGATTGGGAACTCCTGCTGGTTGATGACCGGGGGCCCGATCAGCCGTGGGAAGTAATCACAGAGCTGGCGCAAAATAGCCCACACATACGTGGCGTCAGACTGGCCCGTAACCATGGGCAACATCTGGCAATTTGGGCGGGGCTTGAAGCGGCCAATGGGGATTATGTTGTCGTCATAGACTGCGACTTGCAGGATGATCCCAAAATCATTCCAGCCCTGCTGGAAAAATTGATCCACAGCAACGTTGATGCAGTTGTTGTTGATCGCGGCACTTGGTCGGATTCGAAACTCCGACGGATCGCGTCAAAATCTTTCTATGCCGTTGTGAAATCACTCACAGGGGTCAGCATCAACAACATCGGAAATTTCGGCATCTATAGCCGCCGCCTTGTTGATATTTTATTGATGTATCAAGAACAAGAGGTGTTCTTGCCAATCATGGTCAGCCTCACCGGTTTGCCCACCACGCAATTGCAAGTGGATCGTGGTGTCCGGCTGGCCGGTGAAAGTTCTTACTCTTTGCGAAGACTCATCACCATGGCCATTGCAATTATTATCCGGTTTACGGATCGCCCCCTGAAGCTGAGCGTGATCATCGGACTTGCCTTCAGCAGTTTATCTGCTTTGATTTCTCTGCTCCTTCTACTGATGTGGTTGCTGGGTTCATTCACTGTACCGGGCTGGACCAGCACGATATTGTCGATGTGGTTCCTATCTGGACTCATCATGGCCACCCTTGGTGTACATGGGTTTTATCTGGGCCGGATCTTTCGTGAAGTTCAGGGTCGACCGCGTATTCTGATCGAGCAGACCACTGACAAAGCCGGGCCACCTGCATGAAGATATCTAAAAGTTTCCTGCGTTATTCTGGTGTTGGTGTTATGTCCAACGGGCTGTTGTATGTTTTGTTTGTGGTGCTGATCTGGGTCGGCTTCACACCCCCGATAACAGCGGCAATATGCTATGTGCTGGGGATCACGTTTAGTTACCTGATGAACCGCCGCTGGTCTTTTGAAAGTAACGCAGGGCACCGTCAGGATTTGCCGCGCTTCCTTTTTTCTTATGCTGCCGGCTTTGCGGCCACGATGATATTCATCGTGGCTTTGACCCATTGGATGCGCCCCGAAGTAGCCCAGATCATCAACATCGGACTCACGGCGATGGTAATCTATCTATGCTTGCGTTTGACGGGTTTTGGAAAGCAAGGAGATGCACATGCCGATTGAGATCAACGAGCTTGAAACCCGCCGATTTGGAATCACTGCAGCAAAGGTTACGGAGTTAAAAGCAGATATTAAGAAAATCAACGCGGCAGCTCAGACTGACCGGGTCCAGCTGCTCACGATCCGCGTTTCAACTGATGATCTGGCCCGTGTACAAGAATTAGAGGCGGATGGCTACCGTTTGATGGACACGCTTGTCTATTATGATCGCATGTTGGCTGATGCCCCAACCCCCCAAGACGCCCTAATTCGCCTTGCCACACCCGCAGACGCAGAGGCCGTCGCGACCGTCGCGCGCGCCTCTTTCGCAGGCTATTTTGGCCACTACCACGCTGATCCGCGCCTGTCAGATGCAAGTGCTGATGCGGCCTATGTTGAATGGGCAGAGAATAGCATCAAAGGATGCGGCCCAAAGGCCCCTGCGTGTGTTGCAGAACGCGCTGATCGCATTCTTGGCTTTATGACAATGCGGATGAACTCCGATACGGAAGCTGAGATTATTTTGAATGGGGTGCATCCGAGCGCGCAAGGAGAAGGCATCTATGGCAGGATACTTGCGTCTAGTATGGCGCTTTTGAAGGTTGCGGGACGCACCCGAGTCGTTACGTCAACCCAAGTAAACAATATCACTGTCCAAAGAGCTTGGGGCCGTCAGGGGCTGCGGATGGCACGCAGCTACTACACGTTGCACAAATGGTTCAACAATTCTAGAGCGGGTTGCGGTCTTTCCGATTTAGGATTGAACTAACCCGCTGACGCGGGAGAGGCGTTGGTTTTGTCGCAGCGACGACGATCTCCAGGACGCACGGCTGAGAACGGCGGTGAAAAAGATGCCGTAATGGGGCCGGCCCCAAGTTGTCACCGTTACGGCTTGTCGTGACTGTGGAGGTGAGGTGTCGTTGCCCTTGGCACGCGATGCGTGCTTGCGGGGTTGTGGTGTGCCCACTGAAATCCTGCTCATGCTACAAGGGAGAACGTAGCGATGAGCAAGACGATGGACGACAGCATCAAACGGTGGACGGCGAAGCGACAGATTTAACCAACAAGGCCTCACCGACCCATTAGCAAGCCGACGATGTCACTTCGGGCGTCAAGAAATGGGAACCCCCGAATATCTTGACCGAGGAACAAGTAGGCTGAGGTCGATGCCCCAACTATTAGCAAAACGATCAAACAAGGGGTAATACGCTGCCATGCCAACCGGACCGGATTGGGCCCGAGAACTTCGCGCAAAACGATCGACAGAGTCAGGTAAGTCGTACATAGCGCGAAAGAATCCCAGCGATGAACATCATGGCCAAAAGCCCTCATCGCAATCGGAGATAGTGCCGCCGCTGTCGCGAATACAATGGTAGTACTACCAGCTGCTCCTTGTTTCAAAGCAAGGAACGTCACAGCCAACAACGGAGCAAGCACTGGAAGGACGACTATTATGGAGTCGACATGTGCGATAGTATTGATCGTCCGCAACGTATGCTGCGATTCTATCGCTGGGATTGTCGAGAGCACTTGGAACGGCAAATCAATCAGTTCGAAATCGGCGCGTGCTTGAAGGGTTTCTCGAAGCATTTTGACCTCCTCTACACTGAGGATTCCATAATTTCCTACCCAATAGGTGAGACCAGCGTGGATCGCCACCACGATCGCCACTATGGGCAACGAGACCTTGAGTCCGAAAGACTTCAGCGTAAGATACATAGCAAAATACATCACCGGCATCACCATCACGATCGCCGCCTCGTGAACGAATATTGCTATGCCTCCCAAAAGAAGCACGGAAAGGATTCTGAATATAGCCCCGGTCGGGAGGACCGAAAGAAAGGCGAAGATCAGTAAGATATGGTCAAAATAGCCTGTCGTGCTGGCTAGAAACACAACACCGAAGCTAGACGTATAAAGCAAGACAATGAGAAACAACTCGGGATGGCTTCGGAGGATCTGAGCAGAGGTGGCAGCCAGCAGGAAAAGCAAGACTAGAAAAATTACCACCGAAACCAAGGCGATTGTCGCGTAAGATATAGGAGTATCTCCAGGGAACAGTATTGATCCGACGAGAGCTCGCTTAATAATCCCTTGATCATAATTGATGGCGAATAGGCCAGCAGGATATGGTATGGGAAACCTAATTGTCTTCATCGATGTGAAGATCAAGACGAAAACGACTAGAACGGTCAGCCTTAACCATGTCTGGTTTTCGCTTTTAGGGTAGCCATCCAATTCGATCACCATTATTTATTTAACTAAGCTAACTGTCATATCCCGTGACCTGTCCCCAAGGCTACCTCATTCATAACGAGAGTTTGCGGGTTTGCGCTACCTTTTCAATGCTTTAAGGCGCATCACAAGCCGTGATCTCTCGGGTCAGTCGTCTGTAAATCTCCCAATGGAGTGACGTAGCACAAATGACAAAATCTTCAGCGATCTTCTCACGCAACATGCCCTCCAACGGAATTGGTTGATCTGAATGGCGCAACATCACGATATCTGCTGCCGGCGCAAAAGGTCTATCGGCATCGAATTCTGGAGCAGACGCCCGTTCCCAAAGTGGGTAGCCAGGAACAGGGCGTGCCATCAACGCATACTCAAAGGTGACCCCATTGTTTGCAACGATGCCCCATTTTGTTGGGTCTCCCAACTGTTGCAATGCAGCGATCCCGTCAACGAGAGTATCATATTGCGTAACGTCCTCGGGCGCTCTGTCGGGGTAACTGAGGTAACCCATAAAAGGTCCTTGTGTGATCTGCATTGCCCCGCGCCTGCTTATGCCTTCGGCTGTTGTACCAATTAAATTCAAAAGATGCGGCACTACAAAAGCTAGCACAAGGCAAACTGTCACAAACTGAAACGTCTCACTTCTCGGTAGTACGGCATGTCGCGTAATTTCACTTACCCCCAAGGATATCATGACCGCAATGGGGATTGCCAACTGCCCAAGGTTACCGTTGCCACCCATTGTCGCCGTCAGCCCTGCGCCAGCCGCAGAAAAACCCAAAATTGCAATAACGAAACGTCCGAAACCGCGCACATACAAAAGGTAAATTAAACCACCGAAAGCCAAGCTTACGGCAATAGGTTGCGCAAGCGGAACCTGCACAGTTTTGCGAATAAGCCCTCCCAAATCATTATCGCTTCCAACATGCGCAAGCGCGTAGTCAAATGATCCAAGCATACGCCCTAACGTGGGATCAAAACATGCGAATACCAGCGCTGCGCCGCTCAAAACACCCACCATCGCCAGCCAACGGCCCTGTACCAACACGGCTAGCAAAAGCCCCACGGGCAAAATGACAAAGGTTGGTTTGGTCAAACAAACCAGCCCAGCGAGCGCCCCTGCAAGTATGGCGCCCCACATATCACGGATCAAGATTGGGGCGGGCAAGGCCACAAATAGTCCCAATATTAAAAAAATAGCCAACGCAAATCTATTGTAGAGGAACGAATGTGTAGAAACAACTTGCGTGATAGAGGTTTCATTTTCCAGCGGAAAACGGGTCAACAAAAGCGTTGACAACATGACGACAATCACAGCAAATCCAGCCCACGAAATTTGTGGCCGCAAAATTAAAAAAGCACAGGCGCTTAGAAATAAGGTCGCTAGAATCGTAAAGTAGTCAAAAACAAAAACACTATGACCAAACAGCGACATAGTCCCACTGATGCCTTGTGCCATGATCCCACCATAGAAGTGGCCAAAATCGACAGCAGGTATCAGTCCTTGATGTACACGCCAAGCTGCTCCTAAAAGAAACTGCGTATCTGCAAAGTGGTCGGTATCGTAAAATACGCCGAAGGCCGCATTCAGCAGAACGACCATCATAAACAGAGCTGTTATCGCGCTAAAGACTACTGTCGAGAATAGATCTAAACGCATAAAACGCTCCCTCATATTGCAAGCCTTATCACAGGTAGACTGAGATGCAGCAACTTCGAACGGTTCTATCTCCAATTTGGATGAAATTCTGCGGCGGCGTGCTTCAAGCATGGGGATTTGGGCCAGATCAGGCCGCTACGTCAAGGCCGATCATGGCGGTGGGGTGAGCCAAGGCTTCCCCAACCATCGACCTTTCGCATCTGGATGTACTGGATCTGGCCAGATGTCATCAGCGCCTAGTCACCCGGATCTGTAATTCGTTTCGTTGTCCTGATGTATATCAGGAGATGCTGCTATGGCGGGACGTGTGGCGGATGAGGTGGTCCTGAGCAATGAGGAACGAACCTTTCTGGAGGGGCAGGTGCGTCGGCCTCTACATGTCACCGCCGAACAGGGCTATCGTTTTGTGCCTAGACGGAAAATCCCAAAATCCCAAGTCCAGGCATTGGATCGCGAACAGGCCGTGCTGCTGTCCTCCCGGCAGATTGCCTCTCAATCACCTGCCGGACAGTGGATGGTACCGGGTGTCGCCGACCGCAGAACCCATACCTACATCCGCCACGGCACGACGTCGCTGTTTGCCGCGCTGGACATCGCCACGCTGACGGCATGGCGCACGGACAACAACACCGAACGCCCTCACTCGCGCCTTGGCTGGCAGACGCTTGCTGAGTTCGCCCAGACCTTCACCCCGCAACGGGGCCTGCCGCTACGCAATTCGCAAAGCTCCGCGCCTGCCCCCGTTGCTCAACCCGCCGAAATCGGCAAAACTCAGGCTCTGTGTCTCGCTCACGCTGGATGAAAGTTGGGTGCAACGTCACGGAAGGTGGACCGGGGACTCTTTTTTGCCGTTCTGCGACCTTGAGGCGGCGGGATTGAATGAACGCGTAGGCGAGGCTTTGTTACAACAAAGCCTGGCGGAGACCATCGCGGAACTCGAACCCTTCGATGATGTCGGGCAGGCGTTTCTGGCCGTCGAGTTTGCGCCATTTACCCTGCACCGACATCATCAGCTTGAGCGCCATGGCCAGCCCGGCCTTGCGGCTGAGGCAGCCCTTGGTGCGTTTCGGGCGGTGTCAAGCAGTTGCGAATGCGATAAAACGCTTCAGACGCAGCGCCGCCTCTTTCTGGGCGGGGGGTCCTCGTTCGGATCGGTTTTTGAGGCTTGGGCCGGTTGCTTGTTCAAAGTGCGCGGACGCCTGATTGACGCTTGCGGGCTGGGTGGCTCGGACACGTCTTTGGGGTCCGAGACCTCAACCGCCTTGCCAACATGTGGCTGGCGCAACGCCTCGCTGGCATGGATATAGCGCCCGGCCAAGGCGCCCGCGATAAGCCAGGTAAGCGGCCGAAGTGCGGAGTTTGGCAGCAGGTCGACCAAGTTTGCAGTCAGGACCACCGCAAGCCCCGCCGTCGCTAGCGATATATCAAGCGTGCGACGCCTTAGGGCCAGAAGCAGAATTGGCACAGTCAGAAGACCGAAGTTTGCTATATACCCCAGCCAGCCGGAGGTTCCGATGATGATGATCCATACGCCATCGGTCACGCTGAGGGCTTCGCCGGTTATTTTGTCAAATATTCCGTTGCGGCCCCAACTTCCCCATCCTAGCAGGGGCTTTTCGTTGGCTTTTGCCAGAAGGCTGTCCTCGTGATCGAAGCGGAACTGCAGGGATTGCGCTCGCTCTGCGCTGCGTTCCAGTGAAAAGGCGTGGATCTCCTCGGTGGGGATGTACCCTGCTCCGCGCAGCATGGGATAGAGCAGCACCACCACTGCCAGGATCGCACATAGCAGCAGCTGCGCCCGCACACCTGTCAGAAGTATGAATGGCAACAGCGCGAGTGCGATCACCAGGGCACCAACGCTCTTGGCCAGAACAAGCGTCATTATCAGCCAGCACAGGCAGAACAACCAAGGGCCGGACTTCCCGACTCCCGCCTTGAGATGCCGCCAAAGGGCCCCTGTCGCCAGAATGGTCATCGACAGCAAGATCCCCAGAGACAGCCCGTGATCCATAAAAACCAGCGGGCGGAATCCCCCCGCGCGCATATGTTGAAGAAAGGAACTTGTGGTGAACCCATAGAGCATACGGTTGAGTTGTGGACTCATCCGCACCTCCCACAGCGCCAGCAGCGAATAGGCCATCAGTGCAATACACATGACCTTCAGGATCGTGACATGGCTTTCTGGGGTTTTCAAAAGCCACAGGCCGAGCAGGAACGGCAGAATGTTGATCAAGGCCGCTCCGATCGTCGACAGCGCGTCATAGGGGCGCAATCCCGGAATGAACGTGGGCCCCGCGATAATCGGGTCGGCATTGTTAAAAACCGTCAGCATCGGGGCGATGATCAGCAACACCAGCAGTATTCCAAGAATGACCCTGGCCCGCGATTTGCGCCCCCACGTAGCGGTGCGTTGCCGTGTGCCTGCAGCGGTTGGAAATCCCAAGGCCTGACGCTCGGCGCGGATCTTCAACCAAGCCATCAGCCCGACCGACAGCGACGTCAATTCGTATTTCGTGATCGTTGGAACGGCTGGCAGGTCGAACCCCATGCGCGCGGGGATCATGATATAGCCCAGCAGCATTGACCACACGATCGCCGGAACCAACGGCTGCTTGCGAAAGATGATATAGACCACGAGTGGCCAAGTATAAAAGACAAGGAAGGCAATCGCGTTGGGCATGACGGCTTAAAACATTCCAAGCAGGGGGTGGGCCAGCAAAAAGGTCATGAGCGTACAAAACATCCCATTGTTGCGCCGCATGCCCGATCATTCAGCCACAGGTATATTGCGAACCGCCCCGCCGTGGTTGCCATCATCCCTATCAGGGCGGACAAGGCTGCGCTTGTGCAGAGTGCCGTCGTGTGTTCCGTTTTCGATATGCAGTGATGGGCAGACAAGACTGCATAACAAAGCCTTTGGCAATTTTGATGCAACAAGAATGACCAAAACCTCCGAGCCAAAGACGGATGCTGGCAACACCTCCTACGGACCTCGTGCGGCAGTGTCCGGGCAGGAAACCCCTGTTGTCGCGTTGCATCAGGCCCCGCCAACATGACCGGGCTGCCGCTCAGGGTGCTGGAACCGCCTGTCATGATACCCGCCCCGCAAGGCGGTGCGAAAGGCGCGCGCCGAGACAGCTGATATCGGCAGGTTCCATTCCAGCCATAACCGCCATAGGACGCCCGAGGCGGTCGAATCAGCGGATGTGACAAAATGACCGGATAGAGATCGTTTTTCGGCAAGATCGTCAAAAACGGCGAAAACAGAACGGCATCGGCGGAATTAATCATTTGTTTAGAATCGTTACGGCATAGTCTCGCCTAGTCAGGCGGTTCTATACATTTTTGCTTTGATGACCGGCGGCGCCCGTGTTTCCTCTGATGGCGTTGATTGAAAAACTGAACCAACACGGGATGCCTATTGCTATGCGGCAAGAATGCGACATGGCGGACTACGCGGATGGGTGCCACTCGACGGGCGGCACCTTGTTGCTGCGATCCATCTTTGGCGGGGTTATCTTTGGAACCACCGCTAACATCATCATGTTGATATCTGGTTATTCCTTCTGGGTAGGCCTGCTGTGCCACAGTGTTTTCGGTGCTTTTGGCATGGCTCTTGTGCTGTCTCTCAGCCTCGTGACAAAGCTGCCGACAGGCGGGTTTTCATTGAACGGAACGGCCGCGCAGATGAAGCGCGTTGCGGTCGCCATGTCGGGCCGCTCGCGCGGGTGATCACTCCGGCAAAGTCGCCAGCATATCCCGGGCTTCATCCAACTGCGCCACCCGTGATCCATCACCAAGCGTAATCGCCCGTGCCAGCGCCTTGCGCGCCTCGGCCGGACGCTCCAGCGCCGCCAGTGTCATTCCAAGATGGAAATGCGTCAGGGAATCGTCCGGCAGGCCCCGCGCCGCAGGTTCCAGATAGGATAGCGCCTCGCGATACTGACCGCGGCGATAGGAAATCCAGCCCAGAGTGTCCTGATACTGTGGCACATCGCTGCCACGCAGACGGGCGGCAATGGCGCTGGCACGCGCGATGCTGTCGGCATCGTCGCGCTCCGAGATGATCAGGCTGGCGAGGTTGTTGGCCAGAATCGTGTTGCTGCTGTCTTTGGCATAAAGCCGTTCGTAGATGGCGATCGCCCCGTCGAAATCACCCTGTGCCTCAAGGCGCCCGGCCTTGATCATGTTTGGGGTCGAGGCATCGGGCGCGGCGCTTAGCATCTGGTCCAGCAGGGCATCGGCGTCGCCCTCGCGGCCCGTCGACATCAGCAGCGCATAGAGATTGCTAAACACCTGCACGTTGCCCGGAAAATCATCCAGCAAGGCGCGATAGACGGCTTCGGCGGCGGGCAGATCTTCCATCAGAACCAGAATGCCGGCCTGCAAGAAGCGCAATGTCGGATCGCCCGGCTGCTCGCTTAACTGATCGTTCACGAAGGCGCGCGCGTCGGTCAGGTGGCCGGTGCGGATCTGTGCCGCGACCATCTGCGCTGTGGCGGTCGCGCTGGTGGCCCCGCCCGCTGTCATCTTTTGCAAAAAGGCCGTGACATCCTCGTAGCGCCCCTGTCGTTTCAGCAGATCAACTTCGAGTCCGTCGGCAATTCCGTTCGCCAGCGGGCTGTTCTGGGCGCGCAGACGCCAAATGGTCCGCTTGGCGCTGCTCCAAGCATTCCGGTCCAAGTGAATTTCAGCCATTAGCGTCAGAAGCTCGACATTGCGGGGAGCGACGTTCAGCGCATTCGCGATCACAGTTTGGGCAGCATCGATCCGGCGGCGTTCCAGCAGGAACCGGGCGTAGTGTATGGAGGGTGCCGCCGCCCGTTCCGAAATATCGACGGCCAGCGCATAGCGTTCGCCCGCCAGGGCGAGATCGCCCGCGCGGTTATGTGCATCGCCCAGAAGCGTGACCAGGGCAATATCGCGCGGCGCCTGCGCCAGCGCTTGGCGCAAGGTAGAGATCGCGGCGTCCGGATCATCGGCGGCAATCAATTGCTCTGCGCTCATCTTCAGGGCTTGGACATGGCCGGCATCCTCGGCCAGAACGTCGGCGACCAGCGTGTTCGCCTCTGCCTGCGCGCCTTCAGCCTGCAGCATCTGGGCGAGGACGATCTTGAAATCCCGCGTCTCGTCCGACGCCGTGCCGTTGGCGATAATGTCTTTCATCTCGGCAATAGCGGCGTCTGCCTGATCGAGCGTGAACAGACTGGATGCCCGCAGCATGCGGTAGGTGCCATCGCCAGGTGTATCGGCGATCAGATGCTCCAGCTCGGCAATGGCGGCTTTGGGGCCTTGGGTCTGACGCAGAAAATCAACCAGCAGGATTTTCTGATCCTGCCCCGCATCCGGCGCGGCGGCCAGACGGCGCAGATAATCCTCTGCGGCGGGCAGGTCACCTTGGGCGATATACCAGTCGATCAGTTCCTGCCGCACCCGTGGGATATCGGGAAACTGTGCGGCCATCTCCTCCAGCGCCGCCTGCGTGCCTGCCGTATCTTTCATGCCGCCCAAAAGACGGACGCGAATGACATGAAGCCCCTGCCGCGTCGGATCGATCGCAAGGCCAGCCTCGACATTGGTCAGCGCCACCGCGATGTCGCCCTTGAAGATGTTGTTGTCGATGACAACCCCGCGGGCGATGTCGTTGGCGGGATCGTCCTGCAAAACCTTCTGGGCTATTTCGGCGGCCGCGGCCCGGGCGGCATCGTCCTTGGCTATCGCGCCAGCGCGGTAATCAAGCATCGCGGTGACGGCTATCACCGCCGGATCGGCCGGTTGCAGCGCCGCTGCGGCCCGCCCGTAGGTTTCGGCGTCTTCCCAATCTGCGCTGAGGATCGCGATCTCGGACAGGGCGATCAGCGCGGGCGCATTTTCCGGCTGCTGCTCTGCCAAATGCCGGTAGTGGCCATAGGCATCGGCCAACGCGCCGCGCGCGCGCTGCGTATCGGCATAGGCCAGCCGCGCCTCTATATGGTTGGGATCAGCGGCAAAGACATTGCGGAACTCGATCAACGCCTGATCGACTTGGCCCGTCTCAAGCAAGGCCAGACCGGACTGGTAATGGCGCGCCGCGCGTTCTTCGGCGCTTTCGCAGGCCGCAAGAGCAAGGAAACACAGCAGGATCAGTTTGGGAAACAGGCGAGGCATGGACAGGAAGGCCCTTCAATGGCGCGGGTGTCATTCCACGCCATCTATACAGTGCAACGCCGTTAGGGAAGTTCGCAAAGTGTCAGTAAAAGTGTCAGTAACCGGTTCCGCCAATTACGACACTGACAGTCGCCCACAGAATCTTGACGTCGGTCGCAAGCGATATCTTGCGGGAATACTCCGTGTCGAAGGTTGCGCGTGCCGCGAATGTGGACTTGTTGCGGTCCGAAATCTGCCAGAGGCCGGTCAGGCCCGGACGCATTTCGAAATAGGCTTTGCCGGGGTAGATGTCCTTTTGGTCGGGCATCATCGGGCGCGGACCGACCAGGCTCATATCGCCCTTCAGCACGTTCCACAACTGCGGCAACTCATCGATCGAGGTCTTGCGCAGCAGGTGGCCAAGGGGAATGATGCGCGGATCGTTCTTGAGCTTTTGCGTCGTGTGCCATTCCTCGGCAATATCGGCATCGCTCGCGATCAGTTCTGCCAGCTTCTGCTTGGCATCGGGGACCATCGTGCGGAATTTCCAGATTCTAAAGCTGCGCCCGCCCCGCCCGACACGGTCCTGGCAGTAAAACGCGCCAGCGCCGTCGCGGGCCACAAGCAGCCCCACAACCAGCAGGATCGGGATGAGAAAGGGCAGCGCAAACAGGATAAGCAGAACGTCCAGCGCGCGCTTCAAGCCATCAGCGTATATCGTTGACTGGGATGCCGAGGCAGAGTCGAAGCGTGTCGCAAAAGGCAGGTCGGAATGGGCGCCCCTGCTGGAGATAGGTTTATCAAACATCTTAAAAAATCTCACGACTGGTAAAATAGGTAAATTGCGACAGGATTTCGGGTCGTCTATCCGGGCGACCTGCAGCAGCAGGTATTCAGGTATTCATGTTAATTCGTCGGCTGTACTGAAGTAGACCGTAGATATTTAGCAGTAAAATAGCAATAAAATTGCGCTACCTATGTAATATACACGCTAAGGGTGCAAGATACGTTTGTAAACAACAATGAAATCAAATGACTGCTTCGAAGCGTGCCCCAGTGGGCCTGCTTCTCCAGATCGCAACGATTCGACATGTTGCGTGCGGCCCGCCGGGGGTGTCAGAGTTGGCCCTGATGATCCCGGCGCAAGGGCGCCGGGGCGGGGCCTTGGCCCCGGCAATTCAGCATACAAGCCTTGACCCCGGGGATCAGGCATGTCTTTTGCCTATGGATGCGACGGGCGCTATCATCGACTGGATCCATTGGATCGCACAGACCCGGATCGAGATATCGGCGGCACCATCCATGAGCAACACACCTGATCTATACACCCAGCATTTCGGCCTGAAAGAACGGCCTTTTTCGCTGCTTCCGGATCCGGACTTCCTGTTCTGGGCCAAAGATCACGCGCGCGCCTATACGATGCTGGAATATGGCGTGCTGACCCGCGCGCCGATCACGCTGATCACCGGCGAAGTCGGGGCGGGCAAGACCACGTTGCTGCAGCACCTGTTGCGTAACCTTGAAAGCGATCTGACGGTGGGCCTTGTGTCCAACGCGCATGGCGATCGGGGCGAACTATTGCGCTGGGTGCTGATGGCGCTGGATCAGACTCCGGATCCGGGGGCCAACTACGTCGATCTCTTTGCCGCTTTTCAGGCGTTTCAGATCGCGGAATACGCACGCGGGCGACGGGTGGTGCTGATTTTCGACGAGGCCCAGAACATGTCCCGCGAGTCACTGGAAGAGCTGCGGATGTTCACCAACATCAACTCCAACAAGGACGAGTTGCTGCAACTTATCCTGATCGGCCAGCCGGAACTGCGCGACATGATCCGCCGTCCCGACATGAAACAATTCGCACAGCGCGTCGCCGCCAGCTTTCATCTGTCAAATATGGACGCTGCGACCGTGGGTCGCTATATCCGCCATCGCATGCAAGTCGCCGGCGCGACAAAGGACCTGTTCAGCGACGCCGCGGCCGACCTGGTGTATCAGGCAACAGGCGGCGTTCCCCGGCTGGTGAACCAGCTTTGCGATCTGTCAATGGTTTACGCCTACACAGGTGACCATCAGGATGTGCAGGCCGCAACGGTACAGGCGGTTTTGGACGATGGCATCTTTTTCGGGCATATAGACCAGAACACTCACGAAGGCTCTTCTGAATGATCGACGAAGTAAAGTTCTACCTGTCCCTGTTCCGGCGGCGGTTCCATTATTTCATTCTGGTCTTCACCGTCTTTGTCACGGCCGGAGCGACCTTGGCCCTGACCCTGCCAAAGGTATACCGCGCACAGGCCCGGCTGCTGGTGGAATCCCCGCAGATCCCGGATGATCTGGCCGCATCTACCGTGCGCGCCGGTTCGTCCGAATTGCTGCAGATCATCCAGCAACGGCTGCTGACACGGGCAAATCTGCTGGACATCGCCCGCCGGTTCAACGTCTACGACGATACTCCGAAAATGAGCGCGAACGACATCGTTGACGACGTACGCCGCCGGATCCGGTTTGATATTCCCCACGACAGGAACGGCACCGGTCTGGTCCTGATCTCGTTCGAGGCCTCATCGGCTGTTGTTTCCGCCGAAGTCACCAACGAGTTGCTGACGCAGGTCCTCCAACAGAACGTTGAGCTGCGTACCGAAGTCACGGGCCAGACTCTGGATTTTTTTGAACAAGAGGTGAGCCGACTCAACGCCGAATTGGGCCAGCAAGGCGCCCGCATTCTCGAATTCAAACTGGCGAACAAGGACACCTTGCCCGAAAGCCTGGAATATCGCCGCACGAGGGTGCTGACGTTGCAGGAACGCATCCTGCAGATCAATCGCGAATTTGCCTCTCTGACTGAACGGCGGGCCCGCCTGCAGGAGTTGTTCGAACAGACCGGTCGGATCGACCTGAGCGAGGCCAGCATGTCGCCCGCGCAGCGCCAGTTGCGCCAGCTGCAGAACGAGTTGGCCTCGGCCCGAGTGATCTATTCGCCCGAAAACCCGCGCATCAAATCGCTGCAGACGCGGGTCGAGGCGTTGGAGCAATCCGCCAAGTCGCCGGTCGGGCCCGGTGGTGGCAGTGAACTGTTAACGGCCTACGATTTGCAGATTTCGGATATCGACGCGCAGATCACCTTTCTTGCCGATCAGAAGGCCCTGGTCGAATCCGAACTGGAGACGCTGATCGCCTCGATCGAAGCGACCCCCGAAAACGCCATCACGCTCGGCACGCTTGAGCGGGATTACGAAAACCTGCGCACCCAGTTCAATCAGGCAACCGAAGGCCTGGGCGAGGCGCGTACCGGCGACCGGATCGAGGCGCTGTCAAAGGGCCAGCGGATTGTCGTGATCGAACAGGCGAGCGTGCCGGGATCGCCATCGGCTCCGAACCGGAAACTGATCGCCGCCGGCGCGGTCGCGGGGGGGGCTGCGGCCGGTCTGGGGCTGATTTTTCTGCTGGAGCTGCTGAACCAGTCCATCCGTCGACCGATCGAATTGACCAATGCCCTGGGCATCCAGCCTTATGCGACCCTGCCCTACACGACGACACCGGGGCAGATTCTCAGGCGCCGCCTGATCATTACCGTCATCCTACTGTGCATTGTGGTGGGCCTGCCGCTTATGCTGTATCTGCTGCACACGATGGTCGTACCGATCGATGTCCTCATCGAAAAGCTGCGCAACGCGAAGGGATCATAGGATATGGAACATATTCGCGCCGCCATCGACAAAGCCCGCAAGGAACGCGAAGCCGCACAAAAGCCCGGCTCCGATGCCCCGGTGCTGACCGAGCAGATGCCAGAGGACGCCGACAGCGCGGCGCTGGCGCAGACCTGGGAGGCCCTGCCGACATTCAAGGTCGCATTAGAGCGCCTGAAGCGAGCCCGGATTCTGACGTATCAGGCAGGTCATGATGCCACCTATTACGACGCGATGCGTACCAAGCTGCTGTATGAGATGCGCAGCAATAACTGGCGCCGGGTCGCCATCACATCCCCGGGCGCCAAATGCGGCAAGACAACGATCTGCCTGAACCTCGCCTTCAGCCTCGCCCGGCAAGCCGATATTCGGGTCATGGTGATCGAGCTTGACCTGCGGCGGCCGTCAATAGCGCAGGTCCTGCATCTGCGCGATGACTTGAACTTCTCGCTGGTTCTGGCCGGGCGCGCACCTGCGGGGGAACATATCCAGCGCCACGGCAGCAACCTTGCCATTGCGGCCAGTCAGGACGGCATCGAAAGCCCGGCCGAGCTGTTGCAGGGTGTCACCGCCGCCCAGATGATTGACGATGTGGAGGCCCGCTATAAGCCGGATGTGATGATTTTCGACATGCCGCCCATGCTGCTGGTCGATGACACGATGGCCTTTATCGATCAGGTCGACGCAGCCCTGCTGATCGGTGCCGCAGAATCGTCAACCATGGAAGAAATCAGCCGCTGCAAACAGAGTCTGGAGAGCCGGACCAACCTGATCGGTGTCGTGCTGAACAAATGTCGGTATCTCGACGCTGCCGACAGCTATGACTATTACTGACCCCCGCTTCTTTTGCCGCGCGCCGCGCGCAGGATCGACAGGCCGCTGATCAGGATCAGGGCGGGGCCGGTCATCTCGAAGATCCAGTTCAATCGGACAGACGAGATGCGCATATCGATCAGCCGGTCCATGTGATGAAACCCCGCAGCGCGGATTGCAACAAACCCCAGCACAAAGATCAGCCCCACCAGCGCCAGCCCGTTACGGCGCAGGGTTTTGTGCAGCAGGATCCAGATGACGGAAAAAAAGATCACCATCACGACAACAATCCAGATGATGAATCCGATCTGCACGGCGCGCCGCTCTTCGTACCAGCCCTGAATTTGCGCTAGGCAACGCGCGACAGCTGTCAGCAGGGATTGCAGATCAAGCTGCTTGTTCACCGCCAGCAGCAACAGGATCCCTGCCAGCAGGCACCAGAACAGCCGTTCGCGGGACTGCGTGCGTTCGGGGAAACCGCCGCGCCCGGCGACGCATAGGGCCAGCCCCGCCGTCACCAGGTAAAGCACCACGATCAGCCAGCCCATGGGGCCCGGATCACCAATGCCGATCTGCCAGTCTTGCCGGGTACATGCCCAAATTTCCGTCACATCAATGCCCCCGCAGTCAAAATCACCCCCCTGCCCCCGGCCCACCTGCGACGGCCGGGAAATCATGCACCGGCGGCACGCGCAGTGCTGTAAACTTCGGGGCGCCGAACGGTCGCATTGCAGAAGAATACCTGCTAATGGTAATTGCTTTCTTTGTGCAGCGCTATTGTTTGTGCTTGATATGCTACGGCATGACCTTTTTATGGATCAATATCATCGGCCCCTTGCGTAGCATATCACAGACCCGCCATGCCCCGGTCCTTGCGACTTGGGGGATGTTCTGGCTGATCGTGATGATAGTTGCGTCCATGGCGTTCTTTCGCGAAGGCATCGGCGAGCTGTTCCGGGCTTGGCAACTGCCCGAATACAGCCACGGACCCCTGATCCCGATCCTGTCGGCCCTGCTCTTCCTGCGTCAGCTGAAGTCCGAGCCGGTGCGCCATGGACCGGCGCCGGACCGCGGGCCGGGCGTCGCGCTGCTGATGCTGGCGCTGCTGATGGCGTTGGCCGGCAAGCTGATCCAGATCGGCGATATCGTCACCTATGCCATGATTCTTTGGGTCGGGGCGCTGCTGCTGATCAGTTTTGGCTGGCGGCAGGGGCGGCATTTCTGGCCGCCGGTGCTGCATCTGGTTTACATGCTGCCCCTGCCCGGTGCGCTTTATTATGGCCTGTCGACCTATCTGCAGGGGGTCTCGTCAGAACTGGGTGTGTATTTCCTGCAGCTTTTGCATGTGCCTGTGTTTCTGGAAGGCAACATTATCGACCTCGGCGTGCATAAGCTGCACGTCGCCGAAGCGTGCTCAGGCTTGCGCTACCTGTTCCCGATCCTCAGCTTTTCCTACATTTTCGCGATCCTTTATCAGGGGCCGACATGGCACAAGGCCGTGCTGCTGATCTCGGCCGCGCCGATCACGATCTTCATGAACGCGGTCCGGATCGCGCTGGCAGGGGTCATCGTCGACCGCTACGGGGCCGCGTCTGTCGAAGGGTTCTCCCACTTCTTTGAGGGCTGGGTGATCTTCGTGGCGTGCATCGCGCTCCTGTTCGCGTTGGCCTGGGGCATGCTGTTTTTGCGCCCCGACCGGCCGCGCCTGCGCGATGCGCTGGATCTGGACACCGAAGGGCTGGGCGCGCAGGCGATGCGTCTGCAATATCTGCAACCTTCAAAGGCCCTTGTCGGCAGCACCCTGTTGGTCGTTCTGATGGCGGTGACATGGCAGGCCCTGCCCAAGCGGGGCGTCATCCCGGTCGACCGCGACCCTTTTTCGCTGTTTCCGGCGCAGATTGATGCCTGGCAGGCCGGGGCGCAGAGCCCTCTGGACCCTTCGGTCGCGCAGATTCTGGCTGCCGATGATTACTATTCCGCTACCCTGACCCGGCCGGACCTGCCCGCCCCGGTCGATCTGTTCATCGCATGGTACGGCGATCAAAACAGGGGCGGCGTCCATTCCCCCGAAGTCTGCCTGCCGGGCGGGGGTTGGGAAATCGCGGATCTGCAACAAATCGACGCACCGGCCGGTGCGGGCACGCCGTTTTCGCTCAACCGCGCGATCATTCAACAGGGCACCCAGCGGGTGCTGGTCTATTACTGGTTCGAACAGCAGGGTCAGCGCACCGCGTCCGGGCTGAGCGCCAAGATGCAGCTGATGCTGGGCAAAATCACCAATGGCCGGGGCGACAGCGCCATCGTCCGACTGAGCACCACGATCGACGGTGCCGCGGGCATTGCCGCCGCCGAAGCCCGCCTGATGGACACCACCCGCGCCCTGTCAGGCAAGTTGCAAAGATTCATTCCAGGCGTGTAAAATCTCTCTGAAGATAACTTTTAAAAACCCAGCCCGGTGGTATTGTCGCCCGTGATGCTGCGGCAGCACAGAATCAAAGTGGAATTTAAGTATGAGTGACCCCGTCTACACAATCGACCCCGACAGCCTGCTGATCCCCGCGTCCAGCGCCCGCAAGGCCGCAGAGCCGTTTGCAGCCGACTATCAGTCACAGCAGCCCTATCCACACGGATGTTTTGACAATTTTCTGCCGCCCGAGATCCTTGAGCGTGTCCGCGAAGAATTGCAGCAGCTGCCCGAAGCGGAAACCAGTTTCGACCGCGCACAGGAAAAGCTGAAGACCAGCTACATCCCCGAACGTCTGCCGCAATATACCCGCAATCTTTTCTACGCGCTGAATTCGCGACCCTTCATCGCCTTTCTGGAAGAGTTGACCGGCATCGACGGGCTTATTCCCGACCCCTATTTCAGTGGCGCGGGCATCCATGTGGTGGCCAACGGCGGGCATCTGGATATCCACGCCGACTTCAACCACCACGGCAAGATGAACGTCGAACGCCGCCTGAACGTGCTGATCTATCTCAACAAGGACTGGCAGGAGGACTGGGGCGGCTCCTTTGAAATCTGGGACAAGAACATGGAGGGCAAAGTCAAAAGCTTCGTCCCGCTGTTCAATCGCATGGTCTGCTTCAACACGACGTCGGATTCATGGCACGGCAACCCCGGAACAGTCGCCAACCCCAACGGCGATCCGCGCATGTCGATCGCGCTGTATTACTACACCGCCTCATGGGACGAGACGCGCAAGTCACATTCCACGCTGTTCAAGCCCCGCCCGGGATCTGCGGATGAGCGCGACAAGATGGAGGCGCGCCATGCCACGATGCGCAATATCCTGCCGCCCTTTGTCTACCGGCGGGTGGCGCACCGGCTGCGCCGGCTGGGAATCTAATCTGGAGGCACGTCTCATCCAGCGCGGTTCGCGCGTTCTATATACAAATGACAACGGATCCATAGGGCATCCGATTTCTGCCGTTTGGCTGGGCGGCAGAAAACCCGTGCCCGCGCGCCGGGCCATGCGCGTGTTGGGCGCCGTGGGAATCGGTTGCAAACGCGCAGCGCCGACAGAGTTCAAAGCCTTCCGCGCGCCATAAATCACGCGTGATGACAAAAGCATCTTATTGACGAAGGTTCTGTGTTTCGGAGCGCGTCCACGTCACATTCCCGCCGACTGAGCCCGTCGCTATCGGCAAGATGCTGCCCGATTTTTGCGCGGGCCAGACAACTGATTGATCCTGTCAAAGCCGTCTCATACCCGTGGATACATAAAGTGGACAAAGCTTGCGGGAAGGCGCTGCTACATGCCGCTTCGGGTCGTTGATTCGGGCGGAAATCACATGCATCACGCTTTCGGATCTGGTGATCAACTGCGACCGGGAGTCCTTGACGAAAAACTATGCGCACTGGCCTGTGCGGGAGCGGATTCCGATCACGATTAACCCTTTATTATCCACAGCGACCTAACCATCCACTGACGAGTAGCCGTAACAATATCGACACAGGGCGACTATCTGGCCGCCTTGGGGTTGATGACATATTCCGACGCATCGAAGCACTGCGCCGATCGTCCCCCTAATGAGGAAAACTAATGCCTAGAGTGTATGATCCCCGGTTTGACGTTCCGATCTCCGGAGACGGATTTTATGTCGAATATTTTGGCCTGCCCGGCGAGATCAGTACACTTGCGGACGTCAATTTCGATGCGGCCCCCGACGCTGTCGGCACGGCAGAGTCACTGAACTACGTCGGGACGAGAGATGCGTTCTGGGACGGTGGTCCGCAAAACTGGTTTGCCGCGCGCTACACCAGCGAGCTGACGGTCGAAACGGGCGGCAGCTATACCTTCTATCTCAATTCCGACGATGGATCCGCGCTTTATATTGATGGCGAACGAATCATCAGCAACGATGGCCTGCACGGCGCCACCGAGCGTCAGGTGACGGTTGATCTGGAGGCCGGAACGCACGACATCGATCTGCGGTATTTCGAAGCCTACGGCGTGCAGACGTTGCAATTGCAATGGTCGGGCCCCGAGACAGGCAACAGGGCCGTTTTGCTTGGCGGCGACAATCTGAACTATGTGAACACGAGTGACGGTACCGTTGTTCCTGAGCCACCCGTTGAAGCCGATCCCACCGAACCCACCGACCCGACCGAGCCCCCCGTGGTAGAAACTTCCCCGGAAGACACTGGCGGGGATCACGGCGGCATGGCCGGTCTGCGCGCAGAGTTCTTCACGCTGACGACGTCCCCTCGTCGGCTGAGCGATATTAACTTTGACGCAACGCCGAGCCAGACGCAGATGATCGGCGCCGTTGACTTTGCGACGGAGAACAATCCGTTCTGGGACGGCGGCCCGGCGGATCGCTTTGCGGCGCGCATCACCGGGGATCTGAACGTCGAAACCGCTGGCAGCTATACGATTTATCTGACGTCCGACGACGGATCGGCGCTTTATATCGATGGCGAACAGGTTATCGGGCACGATGGCCTGCATGCCAGATCCACCCTTCCGGTCACGCTTGAGCTGGCCGCCGGCGCCCATGAAATCGAGGTCCGCTACTTTGAAAACAGCGGCCATCAGACCCTTCAGCTGGAATGGCAGGGTCCGGACAGCAATGGCGCGCGCGAGATCATCAATGGTGACAGTCTGAGCCACAACATGGACGGCCACACCGATCACGGTGAAACACCCGATGACGGCACCGACGATGAAACAGGCAGCGAAACACCTGGCGACGGTTCCGGTGATCACACCGATCACGGCGAAACGCCTGATGACGGCACCGATGGTGAAACAGACGGCGAAACGCCTGACGACGGTTCGGGCGACCACACCGATCACGGTGAAACACCCGATGACGGCACCGATGGTGAAACAGACGGTGAAACGCCTGACGACGGCTCGGATGACCACACCGACCACGGTGGATCAGGTCCGATCGAACAACCCGTCACACCAGCCGAGATCGAAGAGTTTGTTGCACAAGTTCGGGCCCAGACGGATAGCCACTCCCACGGAGTGAACGAGGGTATGGCGACAGAGCACATGCAGTTGCTCGATCTGGTGCCCCGCGCCGAGGCCACGCATATCGCCATCGCCGATGGTGACTGGTTCGATCCGGGCACCTGGTATCAGGGCCGTATCCCGGACGCCGGCGCCCAAGCCCTGATCCCCGAAGGTATTTCGGTCACCTATGACGGTGAAAGCGACGCATCGCTGTTCACCGTCCGCGTGGACGGCGAACTGGCCTTCGCAACCGACACCGATACTAGGATGGTTGTCGACACGTTTGTGGTTTCCGCCTCCGGACGCCTGGAAATCGGCACCGCCGACAACCCCATCGATGCAAACGTCAACGTCGACATCGTGATCGCGAACAACGGCGATATCGACGTCAACTGGGACCCATCGCTGGTGTCGCGCGGCGTCATCTCGCATGGTGAGGTTGAAATTCACGGCTCCCAGAAGGACTCGTTCCTGAAAGTCTCTGACGCGCCGATGGCTGGCGATACCGCGCTGCGCCTTGCAGAAGTGCCTGACGGTTGGCAGGTCGGCGATACGCTGGTCGTGACAGGCACGCACAAGACCGGGGTCGGTGTCGAAAGCCAAGACGAGGAAGTGACGATCACGGCCATCAACGGCAATCAGATCACCTTTCACCGCGCGCTGGAATACGATCACGACACGCCGCGTGAAGACCTGTTTGCCTATATCGCCAATACCAGCCGCAACATCACGTTCCGCAGCGAAGATGGCGAAGATACGGCGGTTCACCATCGCGGTCACGTGATGTTCATGCATAACGACGATGTGGACGTGCGCTATGCCGCCTTCGACGACCTGGGGCGGACAGACAAATCCGTCCCGGCCAACGATGTTGGATCGCTTTCGAATGTCGAAGCGGACAGCAACATCAAGAGCCGTTACCCTTTCCATTTCCACAAGACAGGTACAGAGGACCAGGACAGCCCGGCCATGGCAGTCGGCAACGCGGTCAATGGCGCGCCGGGCTGGGGCTTCGTCCACCATTCCAGCAATGCCAACTTTACCGACAACGTGTCGTTTGAAGCTTACGGTGCAGGCTTCGCTGCCGAAAGTGGCGACGAGACAGGCGTCTGGGCCGGCAATATGGCGATCAAGTCCGAAGGCATCGGATACGGTGATTGGGTGGCAAAGCAAGAGAGCGATGTCGCACGGCAGGACACCGGGCGCACGGGAGATGGCTTTTTCTTCGCGGGGCGTCTTGTTGAGGCCGCAGAAAACGTTGCGGTTAACACGACGAACGGCTTTGTCTGGATGCATCGCAACCCCGGGGCCAATCCGCTATCTGCGAATCTGGACCACCCCGAAATCGCGCATGGCTTTGACAAGCTTTCAGTTAATCTGGGGCCGATCCAGGGCTTCCGGGACAACGAAGCCTATGGAACGCATACAGGTGTGATGGTTATCAAGGATAACGCGGCACAGCAGCAGCACGACATGCGGTCCGTCTTTGATGGTTTCCTGAACTGGGAAACGCAAGAAGGCGTAAATATCAGCTACACTGCGCATTATACCCTGCTCGACTTCGACCTTCTGGCAACCCGTGAATCCACAGGTGGGCCAGAATCATCGGGCGTGACTCTTGGTGCGATGGCATTTGACATGGTGTTCAACGGCCTCAAGATGGATGGCTTCGATACCGGCATGGAGCTCAATCAGGAATTCTTCAGGCCGATCGCGGATTCCGACTTCGGCATCATCATGATCGATCTTGAAACATCCGGTCTTGGCCGAGAGTTCGCGGGGTTCAACCCCAACAGGCATCAGATCCTGACCTCGGATGATCTGACAGAGGGACAACTCAGCTTTCAGCCTGCCGGCAGCACCAGCCTGTCTAGGGACGAAGCGTTCGACATGGGCGGGATCATGTCAGATTCCATCGGAACGCGGGAGCGGGAATACGACGGTGACCCCTTATCGCTGAAGTTCTACGAACAAATTGCCAAGATCCTGACGACCGATGGTTACTACAAGACTGAAGATGGTCGTAATGTCGTCATCGTCGAGGATTTCATTACGGATCGGGCGACCGGCGATGTTCTGAAGTTCGCGCATGTGATCACCATCGAAATGACCGACGCGCAAATCGCCAATGACTGGATATTCAACAACATGTTTGATGGTGCAAAGTTCAACGGCCCGATCTCGCTGGGGGGTGCCGCGCCCGAGGCAAACGACGACACGTTCAGAATCCAGGTCGATCAGGGCCTCCTGATGGATCTTACCGCCAACGATTCCGATGCAGATGGCGATATTCTTCGCGTGGACGGGTTCATGGACCCCGAGCATGGCGACGTGTACGTGCAGGAAGATGGACAGCTTCTGTATCAACCCAATGTCGGGTTCACCGGCATCGACACGTTTGAATATTGGGCCACCGACGATTCGGGTCAGTACTCGAGCGCAACGGTGACGATCGACGTCTGGTAAAACGGATCAAACCCGGGGCACCCTTTGTGGGTGCCCCGGTCATCAATCAGCAACCCTGCTTGGGTATCTTGCTGTACTTTCCATCTTTCCCATCCTAGACAGGATGTAATTCTGCCTGCTGATCTGGATATTTGCCGGCGCACTTACAAATGTCGGGATGGCCATGTTCAGAACGTACAGTAAGGTACTATCTCTTTTCACCCCGAAAGAGCGCCGGGGATTTTATGTTCTGATGTTTCTGATGGTCCTTGTGGCCTTTGCCGAGATTATTGGCATTTCATCGGTTCTGGTCTTTCTGAACATCCTTGCTGATCCTGCCCAGATCACCGAAGCGACACCGTTCAAACAGATCTACGCATATTTCGAATTCCCCAGCACATATTCCTTCATGATTTTTCTTTCGATCGCGGTTTTCGCGGTCGTGTTCGGCAGTCTCGCCGTCAAAGCGGCGAATACCTATGTCATGATCCGGTTTGCAAACATGCGCGGCTATACGCTGTCGTGTCGACTGCTTCAGACCTACCTGCGTCAGCCCTACAGCTGGTTCTTGCAGAAAAACAGCGCTGAAATCGCAAGAAACGTCTTGAACGAGATAGATTACCTTGTGGTTGCGGTAATCGTTCCGTTGTTGCGGATCATCGCCGGAACGGTTTCGTCCGCCGCGATCATCGTTTTCCTGATCATGGTTGATCCTTTCGTGTCCGTGCTGTCGGCCGGGCTTCTGGGCGGGGCCTATGCGATGCTTTATATTGCGCTGCGCAAGATCGTGCACCGGGCCGGACGCGACATGCTGCACGCCAACAATCAGAAATATCTTCTTGTCTCTGAGGCAACAGGCGGGTTCAAACAGGTCAAGCTGATGGGCCTTGAAAACAACTACACGCAGCAGTTCGACAAGCCTGCACACACAAAGGCCAAATTCCATGCTCTGGCTCAGATGCTGGGTGAGCTGCCGAAATTCGCACTGGAAGCCTTGACCTTCGGCATCATGCTGACGCTGATCTTGGTGCTTTTGCTACGCAACGATGGCAATGTTGTCGCGATTGTTCCCACGTTGGGAGTGTTCGCATTCTCGGTCATGCGCATTTTGCCGGCAATCCAGCTGGTCTATCACAGCCTTCTGTCAGTGCGCGGCGGTGACGAACTGCTCAATCACATCTTGCGGGAATGCTCTGCCGAGTTTCCGGTTGATCCCGACACGGCGCTCAGCGCGCCCGCCGCCGAAACCCTGCCCCTCACCGACACGCTGACCCTTGAGGATGTTGCCTTTGGCTACGACCAGAACCCCCGCAAGGCGCTTCATGGGCTGAGCATGCAGATCAAGGCGCGCACCACGATCGGTATCGTCGGCGGCACCGGGGCCGGAAAAACGACGCTAATCGACATCATGCTTGGCTTGCTTCCGATCCAGAGCGGTACGCTCAGTGTCGACGGGATCCCCATCACGGCCCAGAATGTCCGGGCCTGGCAAAATACGATCGGCTATGTCCCGCAGGACATCTATCTGATGGATGCCGACATCGCCCGCAACATCGCCTTTGGTACATCCACCGACGAGATCGACATGGAGGCGGTCGAGCGCGCCGCGCGCATCGCCGCATTGCACGATTTTGTCATGACAGAGCTGCCGGAGGGTTATGCAACCGTGGTCGGCGAACGCGGCGTCCGTCTATCCGGCGGGCAACGCCAGCGGATCGGCATCGCACGCGCGCTTTACACCAACCCCAGCCTGCTGATCATGGACGAGGCAACCTCGGCTCTGGACAACATCACCGAACGGGTCGTGATGCAGGCGGTGCATAATATCCGGTCCCACAAGACAGTCATTCTGATCGCGCATCGCCTGACCACGGTCAAGGAATGCGACCAGATTTTCCTGATGGAGCATGGCAAGATCGTTTCGGTAGGCACATATGACGAGCTGATCGCAGGCAATGCGACGTTCCGTGAAATGGCAACGGGCACCTGACCCGCTGGGCATTGTGCTCGCATCGGCGCCACCACGTCAGGTGCGGGTTTTGCGAATGACGTCCTGACAAAAGGTGACCAGATCCGCCGCGACCGGCTTGACTCCAAAACGGTCCTCAACGTCCCGGCGCGCGGCCTGTCCCAGCGCCGCCGCCAGCGCGGGATCGTTCAGCAGGCGCCGACAGGCCTGCGCCATAGCGGCGGGATCTTCGGGCGGGATCAGCAGCCCGGTCTCGCCGTCGCGGATGATCTCGCAGGGGCCGCCCGCCGCGGTGCTGATCGCAGCCGCCCCTGAGGCAAGCGCCTCAAGCAAAACATAGGAAAAGGTTTCATAGCGCGATGCCACCACGCTCACAAAATGCTGCTGGCGGAGTGCGCCGATCTCCTCCTTGGTTTGCGCCCCGAGATAGGTGATCCGCGCCTGCGTCGCCGTATCCAGCCGCGCCAAAGCCTCGGGGAACATCACACTGCGGCCATCGGCCTGCATCACGCCGCCGTCCGGGCCGACAAAGGTCAGATAGGCGTCCTGCCCTTGCCGGATCAGCATTTCAAAGGATTGCAACAAGACATCCGCGCCCTTGCGGTGATCATGGCGGCCGACAAACAGGATGCTTTTGCGTTGTCGGTCGCTGAGCGTTTCATAGGCAACCGCAGGCTTGAGGCCGATCGAGTTGGGGATGATCGTGCGCAGGGCTGTAAGGCCCGGCACCTGCGCATCGACCCTGTCCAGGATGTCGCGCGACGGGCTGGTGATACCTGCGCAGCGCCGCAACGCCGCAGCCTCGCGCCGTTCCCGGCGCCGATCATCGGCGGTGACAGGGCCGATCTGTAGGCCGGTCTGGATGAACCAGGGCCCGTGCAGCGTCATGATAACCGGAATCGGCAGCAAGCCCTGCACCACCCCCGCCCATCCCTGCGTTTCCTCCATCACCAGCACTTCAATCCCGTGGCTCCTGATCGCGGCCTGCGCCGCAGCAGCGATCCGTTCGGCAAAAACCGTATGCCACGGTTCCCCCCAGCCGAGCTTGCTCATGACGCGTTCAGTGAACTGCATGGCCCGCCCGTCTGGCAGGGCCACGCATCGTGGATCATCTTGACCGCTTGGATACAGCGGGATGATCGCAACCCCATGCCGCAGCGCCTCCAGCCCCTCGACCATAAAGGCGACGGCGGTGGAAATGCCATTCGGGATGCGATCTCCGGGCCATGACGGCGTCACCAGGCCAATCTTCATGCGGATTCCGAGCAGTGGATCATATTGGCCGACGCTTCCATATTCTGTGCGAGATGGCCAGATACAGGGCGACAAGGGACCCGCCTCTGGGCGACCCTGCCCGCCTTGCAAAATCAAAGTGTTGACCACCTGCAACAGGTTGTCCAGTGCCATCAGGCCCATGCCGCGACAGGCGGCCGTTATGGCGTGGCAGGCGGCACTGCCAGCGTAAATGTGTTGTGCAGAAGATACGGTTGCCCTCTCAGGGTGCCTGCGAAGACATGTATTTCCTGTATCCATTGAAGATTGCGCTTTACACTTTATAAGGTTGTTTTTGACGCTCTGGACCCTTCAGAGCCATAAGGATCGGATCAATGGCACTTTTACGGCCCCTGTTTTTCGCGCTTTTCGTTTTGCCATTTCTGGCCATCACTGCATCTGCACAAGGCGATTACCGTGTGCGCAGTGGCGACATGCTGCAGCTTGAGGTGCTCGAGGATGCCGGCCTGAACCGCGATGTTCTGGTGCAGCCCGACGGCCGTATCAGCGTGCCCTACGCCGGTACGATACAGGCGCGCGGGCGCACGCTGGAACAGATTCAGGCCAGTATCCGTGCCGGTCTGGCCCCCAGCTTTGCCGAACCTCCCACCGTTTTTGTCGCTGTGCGGTCGATTTACGTGCCCGAACCAACCGAACCGCGCCCGGATGCCACCATCGACGTCTATGTGATTGGCGAGGTCGAAACACCCGGCAAGCGCGAGATCGCACCCGGCACGACGCTGTTGCAGTTTCTGGCTGAAATGGGCGGATTTACTCAGTTCGCCGCAACCAAGCGCATTCAGCTGCGCACGGCGCGCAGCGGGCGGGAACAGACCTATCTTCTGAACTACAAGGATATCGAGCTTGGCGCCGGAGTTCGCTTTGGCACCACCACGATCATGGCCGACGGTGACGTGATCATCGTGCCGCAGCGACGACTGTTCGAATAGCGGGGAGTGTATCGTGGGCAAGAAAGCGGCTCTGCGTCGCAGCATCCTCGGAGCGCTATGCCTGCCCATCCCGTCTGTCATGGCACAGGATGCCGGGGGCATTCAGGTCGTCGTCGGTGTCGAACAAGGGATCGAATTGGGCAGCAATATCGGGTTGGAAATACCCGATGAGGGTAACAGCATTTCCGCCCCGACCCGGCTGACGTTCGGACTTTCCAGCGAAACCCGGGTTCAGCAGCTGAACTTCGAGGCCGGCGGCACCTATCGGTTCGAAAATCTGGACGGTGAGAATGATTCAGAGCTGGACGCCACCAACATGGCGCTGGGGTATACCCGCAACGGCGCCAACGCCTCACTGAGCGTTTTTGCCGACTACACCGTCGAGCAGATCGACACCCTGCGCACATTCGATGACTTTGTTGACGGCGGCGAAGTCGAGCTGCCCTCAGACTTTACCGACCTGTCAGGCGATGGGCTGCGCACAAGCTACAGCGCCGAGGCAACGCTGATCCTGGGCAACGAAGATGCGCCGCTGGGGTTCCAGTTCGATCTTGGCACCAGCGGCACCACCTATGACGACGCCACCGACGCTGATCTGACCAATGAAGAGCGCGCCTTTGTCGCGGCAGCGGCGCGGGCGCAATTGTCGCCCGTGCTGACCGGCACTCTGGGCGCGGGCTACACCTATGTCGACGAAGACGATGCGACCGAGACCAAACGCGACATCCAGAATGTCGATGTCGGCGTAAGTTATCTGATATCGCCGCGCACGACGATTGACGCCGGCCTTGGCTATGTCTGGAACCGCACCGAAGAAACGACAGGCGTCACCAATTTCGATGGTCCCACAGGGTTGCTGGGCGTCAATTACGATCTGCCAAACGGGAGTGTGGGCGCGATTCTGGATTCAAGACGCGCTGAAGACGGCACCAGAATCCAGAGTGTTCGGGTGCTGCGCGATATGGAACTGCCCGCCGGGCCACTGTCGGCCAGCATCGGCCTCGCCCGCGGCGGAAGCGAGGATCCCGCGGTGGTTGGCTCGCTCAACTGGGTAAAGCTCCTGCCGTCCGGCAGCTTCACCGCCCGCCTTGACCGCAGCATGATCGTCGACTCTGACGATGACCTGCGCGTAACCACCCTTGGGGGGCTTGATTACCGCTATGATATCAACGAGATATCCAGCCTGATCTTTGATCTCAGCTATGCCGTGTCCGAAGCAAGCGATGCCGCAGATCGGGTGGACGAGGGCAGTTTTACCGCGACCTACAGCCGGGCCCTGACGGCGGAGTGGGATTTCAACGCTGCCGTTGGCTACAGGATGCGTGACGAATCCGGCACCGGGCAGGCGAACTCGTTCCTGATTTCGGCCACGATCGGGCGCAGCTTCAGCACCTGGCGCTGACGCTCCCGCGCCCTATTCGCGGAAGGCGCGCCGAAAGAACGCCTGCAGAGGATCGATCAGATAGGCAAAGGCAGTCTGATCCCCAGTCTTGATAAAGGCCTCGACCGGCATGCCGGGCAGCAGGATGTCATCCCCCTTGGCCGACAGTATGCCCTCTTTGGGGCCGATTTCGATGGCATAATACGGCACGCCCGTTGCCTCGTCGATGATCGCATCCGCCGAGATCTTGGTCACCAGCCCTTCAACCGGTGTTTTTTGCCGCTGATCAAAGGCGGGGAACAGCAGCGACGCCTCCTGCCCGACTGAAATCTCGTCAATATCGATGGCATTGACCCGTGCCGTCACGATTAAGGGTTCGGACTGCGGCACGATGAACATGATGTCCTGCGCCGGCTGCACCACAGACTGGCGGGCCCTGACCTGCGATTCATAGACGATTCCGCCGATCGGCGCGCGCACCTCAAGCCGGGACAGGGTGTCGCGCAGGCTCAGTTGGCGCTCGATCAGTTCGATAGTGGTGTATTGCAGATCGCGCTGGTTGGTGACGGCTTCTTCCTGGCGGTTGGTGCGCAGTTGCAACAGCGAGATGCCGTTGCTGGCGGCCTGACCCCGCAATTCGGCAGTTTCGGCCTCAAGGCGCCCCAACTGACCCTTCAGATCTGCCTGTTCACGCTGCAATTCCAGAACCTGACGGACCTGGATCAGCTTCTGATCCAGCAGGGTCTGCTGGGCGGTGAGCTGCTGATCGACAATATCGATCTGGATCTCGACCGCCTCCATCTGTGAGGCGATGCCGGTGATGCGGTTTTCGATCTGCGCATTCTGTTCGCGCAGCAGACCAACCTGCTGCTCGATCGCGTCGCGGCGGGCCTGAAACAACGCGGTTTCGCCGTCGATCTGCTTGCGGACCTCGGCGTCGGAGGCGGCCGCCGCCAGAAGGCCGGGATCAAAGGTAATCGTATCGGCGTCATCGCGTTCAGCCACAAGCCGCGCCTGACGCGCTGAAATCTCGCGCAGCTGACCTTCGACCACCGACAGCTCCGAGCGCAGCCGGGTGCCATCCAGAACGATCAGCACATCCCCCGGCTCGACGATATCGCCATCGCGGACCAGGATCTGGCTGACCACGCCGCCTTCGGGGTGCTGCACCACCTGACGCCGCGATTCGACCTGCACCGTCCCCGAGGACACGACCGCGCTGGCCAGCTTGGTCTGCACGCTCCAGACGCCCAGACCGCCGATCAGCAAAAGCAAGGCCAGGATGCCGGCCGACAATGGCAGGCGCGCAGGCCATGTGACAGGCGCGGCCCCCGGCTGCATTTCAGAGCTCGCCATGGTCAGCCCACCTCTCTTTTCTGCTCTCTTTTCTGGATCTCCTGATTCACCGGCCCGAAATTCTTGAGCATCTTTTTCATCACCTCGTCGCGCGGCCCAAAGGCGGCCATGATGCCGTTTTCGATGACCATCAACAGGTCGCATTCCGCTATCGCCATTGGCCGGTGGGTCATGATGATGACGGATTTGTTGTCTGCCTTGATCTGCCGGACAGCGTGGTTGAGCGCGTCGGACCCATCGGCATCCAGCGCCGAATTCGGCTCGTCCAGGATCAGCAGGACCGGATCACCGTAAAGCGCGCGCGCCAGGGCGACGCGCTGGCGCTGTCCGCCCGACAGCTGGTTGTCGGTCCCGGCCAGCACCGTGTCATAGCCGTTTGGCAGCCCCGTGATGATATCATGGGCCCGGGCCTTGCGCGCGGCGGCGATCACGGCCTCGTCGTCAGGCTTTAGCGCCATGCGAGCGATGTTTTCCGTCACGGTGCCGGCGAACAGGGTCACCGATTGCGGCAGATATCCGATATGCTGCCCCAGCCGGTCAGGGTCGTATTGCTCAAGCGTCGCACCGCCCAGGCGCACCTCGCCCGCGGCGGGGGGCCAATAGCCCAGCAATGCCCGCGCCAGCGTCGACTTGCCCGATCCGCTGGACCCGATCACCCCGAGCGCCTGCCCCGGTTGCAGCTTGAAACTGATGTTGCGCAGCGTCGGGGCCGACCCGCCCGGCGGCACCACGGTCAGCCCCTTGACGTCAAGCCGTGCGGGGGGTGTCGGCAATGCCGTGCGTTGCTTTTCCGGAATGGCGGTCGCCAGATACTGTCCCAGAGATTTCCAGCCTGCCCGGCCACGCTGCAGGACGGGCCACTGCCCCATGGCCTGCTCGATCGGGGCCAGCGCCCGCCCCAGCAGGATCGACCCCGCGATCATGGCCCCTGCGGTCACTTCCCCTTGCAGAACGAAATAGGCGCCCGCCCCCAGCATCGCCGATTGCAGGAACAGCCGGAACGCCTTGGTCAGGGACGCAAAGCTTCCGGTCCAGTCATTGGCGGCGATGCTTTTGCTCAGGGCGTCCGTGCGGCGCTGCACCCAGCGGGTGGTCATCACGCCTTGCAGGCCCTGGGTCAGCAAGACCTCGTTGCCGGCCCGGGCGGCATCGGCGAACCTGTGCGAGTCCTGATTGGCCATCTGCGCCAGACGCACCTTGTGGGCTGTCATCAGATGGTTCATCGCCGTCAAAAGCACGATGACGATACCGCCCGCAACCGCCAGCCAGCCCAGCATCGGATGGAACAAAAAGATCGCAAAGATGAACAGCGGCGTCCACGGCATGTCCATGATCGCCAGCAGGACAGGCGAGGCAAACAGCGTCTGTACCCCATCCAGATCGCGCAGGGCGGCGTCGGATTTTGCCTCGTCCTGCGGGCTGGTGCGCCGGTGCAGCGTCGCCGTAAAGACGCGCTTGTCCAGAAAGGACTGGAACCGGGCGCCAACCCGCGCCAGCAATCGGCCACGCGCATAATCCAGCAAGGCCATCAACGCAAAAAGCCCGGTGACCAGCACCGAAAGCCCGACCAATGTTTCCACCGACCGCGACGCCAGAACCCGGTCATAGACCTGAAGCATGTAAAGCGGACCGGTCAGCATCAGCAGGTTTACGAACACGCTGAAGACAAAGGTCCAGAACAGCAGCACCTGCCCCTTGCGCCGCGCCGCGTGCAACTCATCCGGGCCAATGCGAACGACAGATGCCATGATGGTTCTCTTCCTGTGTGTTGCTTGTGATCGGCAGGCTACCATTATTGATCAGAAGGAAACAGTTCGGAACTGATCCCTACCGGATGCCGCCCTGCCAGCCAAGTGAATCGCCCCGGCTTCACCGGAGACGGTTTTGTTGCACAAATCACATGAAAGATTCACGTCATGAATCCAGCGTGATAGCTGGGAGGTATGAGCAGTTGGGCCCGGCGAAATACAGGACCACGAACTGGTCGTCCTACAATGACATCTGTGGGTGGCTCCTGCATTGCAAGCGTTTTGTGGTGGTATCAGCGTTCATTTTCGTCAGTACTGTCGTGTGTCCGGCCTCACATGATGATTTCTCCGTCAATAGGTTGTTTTCGATTTTGGTGCCCGAGGCGAACTCTCTTTCGGCAGACGCCTGTCTGCAAACCTCACATCCGGCGGGAACTTGGTCCCAACCACTGTCTCGCTTTCGGGACTGGAGAGCTCCAAAGGAACGGCACCACTCTGTGAAGACGGCATTTATAGTGCCACGCCGGACAACGGCGACGTTCCCTCGGTCACCAGGCGGCTATGCCCTCGCAGAGCAGCCTGATCTCGTTGACCTTTATGCGGCGGGTTTCATAGTCACCCCCTGCGGAACTACCCCGTCAGTGACGAACCGCCAAAGAGCAATCAGCAGCTTTCGGGCAAGCGCAACGATCATCACTTTCCGCATGCGCCGACCGGTCTGGCCTGTTCTCTCTCGGAACCAAGTAACCTGCGCGGCACCGGGCTGGTAGCGTAGCCAGAGCCATGCCAACTCAACCATCGTCGTTCTAAGTCGCCTGTTTCCGGCTTTCCCGATCCCTTGTTCACGCTCCACTCCTCCGCTGTTGTAGGGCGTCGCTGTAAGACCGGCATACGATCCTAACGCCTTGCCATTGGCAAAGTGGCGCACGAAGGCCTCGCGAACCAACACGGTTGCGCTCTGCACCCCGATGCCACGAAGCGTGCAAAGTTGTTGGATCATTCTGCAAGCCTCGTCGTCGGCTGGTTCCGCGACTACGGCATCACGCTCGCGTTCCAACTGAGCGATCTGGGAGAGTACAAGCTCGAGCCTGCTCAACAGCCGTTCGATCTTTGCGAGCGCGTTTGGCGGCAGCGACTCGCCCAGCCCGGTGCGCAGATCCGCCAATCGACGCCGCCGACTCTGAAGGAGCGGGTTGTAGCCCTCAATACCCAGTGTCGCCAGGACGGCGCCGATACGGTTGGTCAGACCAACGCGCTCGGAGATAAGCTCTGTCCTTTCGCGAATGCTTCGCCGTGCATCTTCGTCCGCTTCATCCGGGATTGGCACCATAGAGCAGACCCGCGGCTCTCCTCGAAGCCATGCCATCAGGGTGCGGAGCAGCAACTCTGCGTCAGTGTCCGTCGTCATATGAAATGGGACATCAGAGCGGCTTGAACATTGGAGGCTCTGGTTCGGTTGTGTGATTGATTATGCTGCTTGTTTTTGATGTTGCAAGCGGCGCTGTCGGATCGTCAGGTTCTTGATCTTCTCCCTTTCTCTCAGAATGGCCTTGTCCCTACCAAAATAGACGTCAGCGGGTGTGACGTTGTTCAGGCTCTCGTGGTAGCGCTGGTTATTGTAGTAGTCGATGAAGGCCCCGATCTGTCGCTCGAGATCACCGGGCAGGTAGTAATTCTCCAGCAGAACACGGTTCTTCATTGTCTGGTGCCAGCGTTCTATTTTGCCCTGGGTTTGCGGGTGGAATGGCGCCCCACGGATATGCGTCATTTTTTGACCTTCCAGCCATTTGGCCAAGTCGCCAGAGATGTAACAGGAACCGTTGTCGCTGAGCAGACGAGGTTTGTGCCGGACCACGGCCTGGTCGCAGCCTGATGCTGCCAGGGCCAACTCGATCGTGTTGGTGACATCCTCAGCACGCATGTTTGTGCAGAGTTTCCAGGCAATGATGTAGCGGCTGTAATCGTCGAGGATGGTGCTGAGATAATACCAGCCCCACCCGATGATCTTGAAGTAGGTGAAGTCGGTCTGCCACATCTGGTGGATGGCGGTGGTCTTGTCCGTGAACTCATCGGCGGCCTTGATCAGCACATAGTCTGGTGCTGTGATCAGATCAGCGGCTTTCAAGATACGATAAGCCGATGATTCAGAGACAAAATACCGCTTCTCATCGGTATATTTGACGGCCAGCTCGCGTGTGGTCAGCGCCTCATGTTCCAGCGCAAACTCGATCAGATCATCCCGCCGATCCTGCGGAATACGGTTCCAGACCGACTTTGGCCGAGGCGCGCGATCCGTGAGGGCATCAAAGCCACCTTCGACGTAGCGGTCATACCATCGGTAAAATGTGGTGCGCGGGATACCCAGCGTATCAAGGGTCATTTTTGTGGGCAGGTGTGACCCCTCAACCGTGCGGATGATCTCCAGTTTCTCGGACGCAGGGTATCTCATTCCTCGAACTCCCCAGCCCCTGTCATGCTTTTTTTGAGCAGACGGTTTTCCAAGATGAGGTCAGCCACGCATTCTTTCAGAGCCATGGCCTCGGATCGCAGATCCTTCACCTCATGCGATGTCGCCTGACGCGCTGTGTCGCCGGAAAGCCGACGCTTTCCAGCCTCAAGGAATTCCTTCGACCAAGCGTAATACAGGCTGTCAGAGATACCCTCGCGGCGACATAACGCCGAGATGCTTTCCTCCCCGCGTAATCCGGCCAATACAATTCGGATTTTCTCCTCCGCCGAGTAGGTCTGGCGAGTCTTGCGGCGGATGTTTTTGACCAGCTTGTCAGCTGCGTCTTTCGATGTTCCGGGTTTCTTGTTCATCTTCGCTCCTTAAAGGCTACGATGAACCAGAAACCCTCCGTTGTTCAAATCATCAAATCTGTCCCACGCGTGCTGACGTCAGACACGCGCCGGTCTGGATTGCCCTCAGGAGCTTCTGGCGCACATCTCGCCCCTCGGATGGGCACATATCCTCCTCACAGGCGAGTACAGGTGGAAAAAGCAACCCGTTGCCGCCTTGTGATACGATCCTGCCCCCTACCGGAATCTACCCCATATCTGGGCCGAGCGCTCTGGCGACGATTGAGCGGATACCACCGCCGGAGCCGCGTCGAAACTAACCCTCTTGATGGTGTGGACGCCCCCTCACGGCATCGTTGTGCCAAGGTAGCGGTGTCGAAACGTGCTATGAGGAGGAAGCGCCCATGGAAAAGGTTAGCATTGTAGGATTGGATATTGCCAAGAATTCGTTTCACGCACATGGATGCGCCAAAGACGGATCGAAGGTTTTTAGTAAGGCGCTGCCGCGCGGTCGTGTGTTGGAGTTTTTTGAACAGGTTGAGCCCTGCATCATCGCTTTGGAAGCTTGCGCCGGGGCGCATCACTGGAGCCGGGAGCTTTCCAGACTTGGTCACGATGTCAGGCTGATCGCCCCGCAATACGTCAAACCCTATGTGAGCGGCAAAAGAACGATGCGAATGATGCCGAAGCTATCGCTGAAGCAGCGTCCCGGCCGACCATGCGTTTTGTGGCGGCCAAGACCACCGAGCAACAAGGACAGTCGATGGTACTCAAAACCCGCGACCTGTTGACCGGGCAACGCACTCAGACAATCAACGCATTGCGCGGGCATTTGGCTGAGCATGGAATTGTCGCGCCGAAAGGCCCACAGCATCTGCCTCGGTTGGAAAGGGCTGTGGCTGAGAATGCAGACCACTTGCCACCTGAAGTCATCGGCCTTTGCCAGATATTCTTCGATCTCATCGCCGGGCTAGGCGACCGCATTGATGCTCTGACACGACAGCTCCGCCAGGTTGCCCGGCACAATGATGTTGCACGCAGATTGATGACCATGCCGGGGATCGGCCCGGTGACGGCGGTATCGATTGCCGTGCTGGCTGCACCGCCAGAGATGTTCAGCAAGGGGCGCGACTTCGCAGCCTGGATCGGGCTGGCACCACGCCAGCATTCTACGGGCGGTAAAACAAGGCTGGGCAAGATATCAAAAATGGGTCAGCGCGACCTACGGCGTTTGCTGATCATCGGTGCCATGTCCGCGATCCAAGCCGCGCAAAAGCGCGGCGGCGCTGCGGAGGGGTCGTGGCTGGCCCGTATGTTGGCTCGCAAACCGAAAATGCTGGTTGCAGTTGCGCTGGCAAACAAGATGGCGCGGATGGCATGGGTGATCATGGCTCATGGCGGCGTCTACGAGACCCCTGCCAACGCCTGAGCGCGAAGGCAGGCTGGGGTGCGGTGGTTCTAAACGGAGGTCATGGCAAAGCGTCGACGAGATCAGGAATGGGAAAACCAGTAATGTCCCGAGTAGCTTGCACTACGGCCTCTCGTTTTGGACCTGTTCCTCGAACTCACCATGAGGGCCCGCGACGTTGAAGGTCGCAACCAGAGGCCGGATACACGAAGGAACTCGACCGCAGTGCTGTTGCCAAAGTCAAAGAAGCCGCTTGCAACCCCGGGGGCGTCCATACATGGGACATTGCTGCGCAATACCCTGCCGGGCAGCGCATGGCGCGGAACTTCGACCGTCAGGTCGTGGAAATCCAGCTCCGCACCGCTCTTGGCATACCCGTCACTGACGGTCGTAGGATAAGTCCGTCCGGGGAAAGGGCAAGCCTGCCCAGCAACCGATTTGTGCAACAATGCCGCTGGGGGTGTGAAGATGGTGCAAATTGGTTTCTTCGATATTTCAGATCGTTAGGCGAGCTTGGACGCTAAGAGGGACCCGTTGGTTGAGATCGATGCCGTCGTGCCCTAGGAGGACGTTGTTGCGAAACAGGACGGATGTAGCAGAGTCAGGGCAGTCCAGCTTTTGGATCGCTGCTGACCACATCCCAGACGGTTTCCTGCATCAGTTGTGCTATTTCTGGAGAAGGGCTTGTTGCCGGACTGCCATCGGCACGCAAAAGCGCATATGGTAGCCCCACGGGTGATTTCTGATACAGCACCGCATAGTGAGTCAGCGCCACCAGATATGCACCAAGATCGTTGACATGAACTTCGTCGCTGAACAGGGCGCTGCGGTCCGCAATTTCCGCAACACCATCTTGCGCCTCAACCGCCCTAACGAAATGCGCCATCACCTGTCCTGCCGGAATTACATAGATCGGCCGCGATTCATCTAATTCTGCCAACGCCGGGCGCAAAATCTTCTGATCCCAGTAGCGTGACAAATCCTTGTCGAGCCGTTCGAGCCAGCCCTCTGGGGTTTTAAGCGAATGCCAACTTTCGTAGAGATAGATCCTCAGATCAGGGTTCGCCGCCCATCCGGCATCTGCCCATTTCTGCAGGTAGGTAGCTGAATCGAAATACTTGATTGCGTCGCGTATCTCGACCATTTCCGTCAACACCAACGCATCATACGCACCTGAATCGACGGCCTCATGCGCATCCCTATAGCGGGGGTGATCATTCTCCTGCTCAAAACCGGCTATCGGCGTGTCAGGATCCCAATGCGCCTTCAGCGTCGCACCCCATCCCAATTGGCTGTCATAGTGATGCCCCGGCCCGGCCAGTTGAGCCAGCATCGCCGGCATATCGCGGCCCACCAGACTGTGGCCGATATGAAAAACCGCCTGTGGTCCTGCCGCAACGATATTGGGCGAAGCATAAAGGGCATCGACCTCTGCCTGCGTCAGGGACGGTGCCGAGAAATACCCTGTCAGACCAAACAGCCCGGCCAGAAAAATCGCCGCGTATTTGCCGCTCATTTTCATTAGTCAGTAAAAATCCTTATCCCAGATGCCAAGCTCGCACAGACTTCATCCATATAAAGGCCCCGGCACCCAGCTCAACATTCACGCGATTGCAATGCAGGCGTCAAGAGTATGTGGCCCATCAACTCATCCATGCCATCAACAAAGCCCGCCGAAATGGCCGCGTGATCTACCGATCAACAGAGCCTGAAAAGCCGTAAGCAACAAGTTGATGGTGTGGACGGTTCCACCCACCGGCATCGCAATGTGCCAAAGTGCTGGTGTTTGAACCAGCTCTGAAAGGAACCGCCCAGATGGAAATTACAACGATAGGAATCGACATTGCAAAGTCAGTTTTTCAATTTCACGGCGTCGATGCGGCAGGACAGACCGTTCTACAGAAGAAGCTTCGCCGGAATGCAGTCCTGGATACCTTGGCTAAATTGCCCTCTTGCCTGATCGGCATGGAGGCTTGTGCGACGTCGCACCATTGGGCCCGTGAGATCACGGCACTGGGCCACGAGGTGCGGCTCATTCCCCCGGCTTATGTGAAACCCTACGTGAAGTTATGCTCACCTCAGCATAATTTGACTTATCATCAGGTGGTCATAATGCGAAGGAACGTGCGCAGACCTGCTGTTTGCTGGCGTTTTCGTCCCACATTCCTCCGCATTATTTCAGAGCGTATCGAGCCAGGCGAGCAGACTTGCATCCCTTTTCCATGATGGCGGATGAACTGCCATTGACGGAAGACTGACCTGTTCCAGTGCCTTTCGCTTCGTTTCCAGGTTCGCCTTGGCGTAATGGTTGGTGGTGTCGAGGCTCACGTGGCCAAGCCAGCTGCGAATGACCGTGACGTCGACACCGGCCGAGACAAGATGCACGGCGGTGGCGTGGCGGAAGCTGTGCGGCGTCACATGTTTGGCATGCAGCGATGGCTCGGTTTTGGCCGCCGCTCTCACATAGCCCGCAAGCTTGAACCGGACGCCTGAGGCGCTGAGCGGCTCGCCATAGCGGTTCACGAACAGCCGCTGGTCCGGTGCCCGCGGTTTTCGCTGCAACAGCTTTTTCAACAGCAGCACGGTTTCCGGCCAGAGTGGGCAGATGCGTTCCTTGCGGCCCTTGCCGGTCAGGCGCGCGCAACTTGGACTATCGAACCGGATCATATGGGGGCACAGATCGAGCGCTTCCTGTATTCGTGCCCCGCTGTTGTAAAGGAACGAGAGCAGCGTGTGATCGCGCATGCCCTCAACGGTCGAGCGGTCTGGCTGGGCAAGGATCGCCGCCACTTCCGCCGGTTCCAGATAACAGGGTTCCGATACCGGTGCCCTCTTGACCGGGATGTTGAGGATTTCCACGCATTGAGTGATTTATGCGGGATCTCTGGTCGCCACAAAGTTGAAGAAGCTGCGGATAGCGGCAAGCCGGCAGTTGCGCGTGCCAATCGTGCCGCCGCGTTCGTGTTCAGTATGGCTCAGGAACGCGGTGACTTCGCTGGCGGTCAGATCGGCCAGCGTGATCATCGCAACCGTCTTTTTCGCGCGCTGTGCGACGAACCGCAGGAACAGCCGCCAGGTGTCGCGATAGGATCGGACCGTATGGACGGACGCGTTACGCTGCTCAACAAGCCATTCGCAGAAGAACGCGCGCATCAGGTTCGGGAACGGGTTGGCCTTGCTCATGACCTCACCTCCCGCCCGAGATTGAGGCATGGTGCGCCCACGGTCCTGAACCGCTCGTTGGCGAGATGCAGCAAGTCCTGCGTAACTGGCTGAACTGGGAATCATTGCGCCACAGAGGCCTCAGAATGTTCTCGGGTTAATCCAGCAACTCGAAGAGGACAGCAATGACGGCATCACAGAGGTCGCCCAATCTGCTTTGCTGAGCCTAGGTGTTTGATCCCACGGTTTGATGGTGCGATCCTTTCTCAGGCTTGGAAGGAAGTATTATGGGACAAGTTCGTCACGGGAGTGCCACGACAACGCACGCCGTCAGAGCTGCAATACAGCGATCGCAAGCTTCGCTCGCGCAGCTAAGCAAGGAGTTGGGTATCAACCCCAAGACCGTTGCAAAGTGGCGTAAGCGTGCGACGGCCGAGGATTTGAAGACCGGGCCAAAGGAGCCGCGCTCAACCGTTCTCACTGAAGCTGAAGAGGCAATGATCGTTGCATTCCGGCGGCACACGCTGCTGCCGCTGGATGATTGCCTCTATGCTCTGCAGCCATCGCTTCCGCATCTGACCCGGTCGGCAACCTTCGGATGTCGCACTAACCCATCTTCGATGTCCGCCCGAGCCGCTCCTCGAATGCTGTTTCGGCGTGAGCCGGACCCAAATCGCGAAATCTCGGCCCTTGGAGAAGGTTTCCATAGGCGGCGCGAAGATGGTGATCGCCGCAGCGGTGACCAGACCAATACCCGGAATTGTGGTCAAACTGTGTTGGCCCTACGAGTGAAGAGGAGGCACGGATCAAGGATTTGGAGCGTGAGGTTTGGGAACTGCGCCAAGCCAAAGAAACGTAGCCGAAAACTCCAGTTTAGACGGTCCAAATTTAAGGGGGCAGAGCACACCAACCGGGCTCCAGTCGCGGCTGGATGAAAGTTCAGTGGCAGGTCACTGGCCTAGCCCATGCGGGTTTCAGATACAGCCACGCATTGAAGCGCTCATCGAACATTATCGCAAACTGGTTGCGTGCAGCAAACCATGTCCCGGACATTTCTACCGCCTCTCCCGCGTCAGCGTGTTAGTTCAATCCCTCAATTCAGGTTTCAAGCTCGGCGCTTTAGGTCGGCGGCTTCACAGTCGATGTTCTATCCGGCTACCCGAAAATCTCCGTCAACAGCCTAGCCCTGATGAGGTGCATATCGGTGTGTGTATGTGTGGCCGCTGTTTCGCGCGCCGAACAAGCAAAACTGCGGAGTAAATCCGGGTCTGCGGCAAATTTCACGAGCATCGGTGCGAGTAGGTTTGGCTGCCCGGCCGGGAATAATGCACCGTTTTGTTCGGCAGTCACGATCTCACGGTTTCCTGGCGTGTCAGAGGCAATAACCGGGATGCCTTGGGAAAAAGCGTCATAAATGATACGTGGTTGTTCATCTCCGACTGTCGGCACAATCACCGCATGATATTCTCTTAGCAACGTCATGAATGGTGCGCCATAAGGGACGGGGTCGAGAACTCGCAGCCTGACGTGTTTCAGTTCACATGCCAGTGTTTCGAATTTTCCCCGCATGTCTCCGCTGCCGATTACATCGATTGCGATCGGTTCGTTCAAATTCTCTAGGCAACGGATCGTGTCGAGCATAACCTTGGCCCCCTTTCCCTCGACGAGACGAGACGGGAAGAGGTAGCGTGCCGTTTTGGTCTTTTTGTTCCAAGAAGTGGTAAGATCGGCTTCGGGAATGATCTCGGATGCTGAAATCCAGCTCGCCGGAATAACGGCGGCTGTGCCCTTTGCTCCAACCGGTAAGGTCTCTAGGTAAGCTGAATGTGTATAGACTGCCAGCCGCGCCTTTCTAAGAGCCCAGCGGGCAAACACCTCGGTGAGTGATGCCCGGACCCGGCCTTTGAAAGAGGCATTATAGCCTACAGGAATCCGCCAGAAGGCGCTCTCGATCACGATGACCAGTGGCCGCCGGAGCAGAACCGCAATAGGGTTTACCACAAAGCCTAAAGGGATTGGCCAACCTGCAATACCGCTGTGTACAATATCCGCGTTGCGTACAGCACGCCACACCGAACGGATCATCGTAGGGAGTCCGAGGATGCCCTCGCGCATATTGGCAGGCTCTGGTCCGAGGCCAGCGAAATGCAGGCGTGACTTGAGTTCGGAATCAACCCGGACCAGATTGTCGCTGTCAGCGGCGTCGTACCGGACATGCGGTGCTAAGACAGTCAAGTCGGGAAGATAATACAAATGCTCCAAAAGGTCATGATACCATAGCTCATCCAACCAGATGTCACCCTGTCGATCATAATGATATGATATTGGGACACAAAGACAATATCTCTTTCCTCTCATCGCATTGAGGCAGGTTTCAAAAGAAGATGTCATGGATAGTCCTCGGGATGGCGTGTTCAGAGCTGCTGTAGGTTTCACGGAAACGAACAAAAGCTACATTTGTTTTCTCCCCTTATTGCATAAGGCTTAGATATCCGATGGTCGAGTGCGGTGTTTGTCAAAAGAGTTGTTAGCCGATTTCATGCGGTATCTCTGATTTCAGGGGCGCTGATTTCGTTTTCAGGGTTGAGCCAGACAGGTCCGGCCGGTTGCCAGTTGCGGGTTTTGCCTGACCAGCGTTCTGGGTTTTGTGCCCGCGCATTTGCATAGAGAGCCTGACCTGCCAACGGTTTCATGCTGGTGCCTTGACGATCTGAAAGGGTCCGGCAGTTGCCACTTCTGGTAGAGTCTCAGGACGTGGAGAGCGTCCGACCTTCTGTGTATGAATAATTTGGCCCATGCTTCGCCAACGAAGGAGCATGACGACAATGACGATTTCCAAGGGAGTTTTGAACGAACTGTTGAGCGGCGTTGAGAACGCAGACGATTTGCTGGGCGATCAGGGCCTGATGAAGGAGCTGAAGGTGCGTCTGATGGAGCGGATGCTGGGAGCAGAACTGACTAAGCATCTGGGCTACGAGCCTGGCGAAGCCCCAGTGATCGAACAAGGCAACCGCCGCAATGGAAGTGCGCGCAAGACGGTGAAGGGCAATGATGGGGCCCTGCCAATTGATGACCCGCGCGACCGCGCAGGCAGTTTTGAACCAGCGTTGATCAAGAAGGGCCAGACCCGGATCGACGGGATGGACGACAAGATCATCGGGCTCTACGCGGCGGGTTTATCGACCCGCGACATTCGCGCCCATTTGGAAGAGGTTTACGGTCTGAAGGTTTCCGCCGATCTCGTCAGCCGCGTGACAACGTCAGGTTACACTCAGCCTGCGCTACCGTCGGAATTAGTCCAATCTGAACAACTTCCAGACATCTGATTTTGCTGGGAAACAGGTCGATTTTGTTGAGTCATAAGTGCAGGGTTTGGTATTGTGTGGGCAGAAACTCTGCAATTATGAGCCGTGATATGAAGCCGCGAAAACCGCCCCCGGAACAAGACGATCTTCTGCGCGCCCGATTGGTCGAGATGATCGACATGCGCCATGAGCTGGTGAAGCTGGCCGCCCTGATTGACTGGGACATCTTCGAGCGGGAATGGGCCGGGTTCTTTCCGTCCCATACCGGCCGCCCGGCGGCGACGCCGCCGCGGCTGGTTGCGGGGTTGTGCTACCTCCAGCATGCCTTCGCGCTCTCGGACGAGGCGGTCGTGGCCCGGTGGGCCGAAAACCCGTATTGGCAGCATTTCTGCGGCGAGACGTTCTTTCAGCACCGCCTGCCAATCGACCCGTCGTCGCTGACCCGGTGGCGCAAACGGATCGGCGAGGAAGGTGTCGAGTGGCTGCTGACCCAGACGATCGAGGCCGGGAAACGCGCCGGGGCGGTGAAGAGCGATGACCTCAAGAGGGTTACGGTGGATACCACGGTGATGGAAAAGAACATCGCACACCCGACGGATGCGCGGCTGTATGAAACCGCCCGGCGCAAGCTGGTCGGGCTGGCCCGTGAGGCCGGGATCGGCCTGCGCCAGAACTACAACCGCCTTGCACCCCGCCTGGCCGGTCAGGTCGGACGCTATGCCCATGCCCGCCAGTTCAAGCGGATGCGCAAGGCGCTGCGCCGGCTCAAGGGCTACACCGGCCGCGTGCTGCGCGACATCGAGCGGCAATTGGGCAAGGTCCCGGAGGGCGCGTTGAAGCTCCGCCTGGTGGAGATGATCGTGCTGGTGAGCCGGCTGCTGGCACAGAAACCGAAGGACAAGAAAAAGCTCTACAGCCTGCACGAACCTGAGGTGGACTGCATATCGAAGGGCAAGGCGCACAAACGCTACGAGTTCGGCACCAAAGTCAGCGTGGCCACGACCAACCGAGGTGGTTTCGTGGTCGGGATGCGGGCGCTGCCGGGGAATCCCTACGATGGCCAAACGCTGAGCGAGGCCTTGGAGCAGGTCGAAATCCTGACCGACCAGCGGCCCGAGATGGCCTTTGTCGATCGCGGATACCGTGGCCACGGCGTCGAGAATGTGAAGGTCTTCCTCAGCGGTGCCAAGCGTGGCGTAACCCGAACCATCGCCAGGCTCCTGCGACGGCGAAGCGCAATCGAACCGATGATCGGCCACATGAAGAACGACGGACGCCTGACGCGAAGCCCCTTGAAGGGAACCGCCGGAGATGCCCTCTTCGCCGTCCTTTGCGGCTGTGGTCACAACATTCGCATGATCCTCAGGCACCTTAGGGTCCTTTTGTCTCAACTGATTTGGCTGATCTGCCAAGCATGCATGATCGTTCACGCGGAAATGGCACGTGATCGAAGAGGTCAGGGCGGCAAACTGGCAACCTGATGGCGATGTTCAGGACGGACGAATTACACCACGCCCGGGGGCACACCACTTTAAGCAATTTGCGAACAGTAAGGCGGGCATGCGAATGCTTCTACCGTCTCGATAATCTTATGAAAGGGATGGATAGCGGCTCGTATATATGGATGATTTCGAATTCGAAGTCATCCAGCTCAGCTTTGACCCGACTGTCGATGCTGGACCCTGCCAACAAGGCGCGAATCTCGTCTGAACTGCGCTCTGTCGATGCATCATGCCAGCTTAGGTATTCGTATGAAGACAGTATTTTATAGTTGTCATCGTATGACTTGCTGAGCAAACTACCATTTTGCAGTGCTTTCAGACTATCGGGGTCTCCGGCAAAAACAAATCCGTGGCGGACCGGTCGCTCCAACGTGAAGTTGATCATGCCGTCGCCGAACTCCAGCACCTTCGAACCCGGTGCCCCAGCTTCAAGTGCCGCTTCTGTTTCCGCACGCGCGTCCCAGAAGGCCATGCGATCCAGAGCGCCTTGTGAGGTGTAGATGCGCAGATACTCTTGGCTCGCCTGCAGAAAACAAACCAGAATTACCAGAGTCACGACCATGTTATGCGCAACAGGGGCCTGTCTGCGCCAGTGGGTGACTGCAGGTGTCAGCACAAGAGCGGTCACGAAGCTGAGCGTACCAAAAGCGAATGAGAAATACCAAGGCGCTTGGTGCCAGTAATTGACCATGGTGAAGCTATAACCGGCCTTGACCATAATTGCCGCACACATTCCAGCGATGAACGGTGCCCAGGGTTGATCGCGAAAATGGCACCGAACCAACAAGATGAAAAAGCCGGCTGCAATGGCGGGAAAAACCAGTTCGGCGACGCGGAAACCACCACCGAAAAGAGCATGGTGATCACCCACATAATTTGTCAGGACTGCCCGTAGGTCGATTAGCGGCGCAAAGAAGGTCACCAGTGTGACCCAGCCATTCGACCATAGAGCTCCCTCGCCCTTCGCCGCTCCACTGACCGGCATCAATGTGCCGATATAGTTGAAATTATACGCCCAGTAGAGTCCAAGAAAGATGGCGGGTGGTAAACCGAGCAACAGTACCGACGGCACCCTGCGCCAAAACTGCCCAGGAGACCAAAACAGCCAGCACAAACCGATGGCCGGAGCTACGAAAACATCGTCAAGCCGGGTCAGCATAAGCAGACCAAGCGTCACCCCAAGCGCCAGCCAGGCCCCTATACGCCGCTCGTCCGGCTTAAAACCGACGACCAGATAAGCTGTCAGGCCCGTCAGCGCCAACGCCAACCCCGCTTCCATACCTGAAAAGAAGCTCCAGGCCGAGAGGTTCTGCAGGCCCTGCCCGACAACGAGGTAATAGACCCCTGGTGACACTAGCCCGGCCAGCAGCCATGATTCCGTCGCACGTGCGACAGCCGCCCCGAGTAACAAAACACCGACAAGCGTAAGGCCGATAGCGGACCACGCCGCCACGTTCATCAGGACCATCGGATCAGATGTTACCCGAGCCACCAGCCAGACATAACTCTGCCAGAGAGGATGAAAACCATTTGTTGGCGTCTCGCCGTCAAAGCTGAAGAACGCTTCTGTCGAACTTTCGGCGATCCCCAGATAAAGATAGGCGTCTCCTGTCAGGAAGAAGAACGCCGCCTCCGTACCAAATTCTGGCAACAGAAAGACCGCAGGCATAAGAGTAATCACGGTCGCGTAAAGAACAAAAAGAAACCGGCTCATTCAACTAATCTCTATCTTCGTTATGCTACAACGAGGCACATTAAATCTTTAATTTTTTAAACAACCACTCGGGTATATTGCGGATCACCAGCATCACCAGCCTCCAGATAGAACGGACATAGATCACATTCCTGCCTTTAGTAACCGCTTGCATGATTGCCACAGCCACCTCCTGCGGCGCAGCCGTTAGCTTTTCGGGCAGATCCATACCTTCGGTCATCTTTGTGGCGACAAACCCCGGCAGCACGGTAACAACATGCACTCCCTTGGCTGCCAGCCGGTTGCGCAACCCTGACAGAAACGCCGTGAAACCAGCTTTGGCAGAACCATAGACATAATTCGTTGCTCGGCCACGATCCCCCGCAACGGAACTAATACCTACAAGCACGCCTGACCCACGGGCCTCGAACCGGTTGGCTAGCTCCGCAAGGATTAAGGCAGGCCCTTCAAAATTCGATCGCAGGACACGAACTGCGGCGTCCATATTTCGCTCATTTTCCGATTGCTCACCCATAAGCCCGACAGCGCATATAGCAATTTCTGGCAGGCCAGGCAGCCCATCCACGAAAGTGGCATGCGTCTCGATTTCCAGCGCGTCAAAATCGTGCAGCGTGACGTCGACAGCGTGGCGAAGCGCGATGTCATCCCGCTCCGGCACAAGGCTTACTGCGTCCCGGGCCGCCATCTGGATCGGATGGCCTGCCGCCGCAAAGGCATGCGCAATTGCCAAGGCCATCTCGGAACGCGCCCCGATGATGAGAACCGCATGGGTTTTCATAACTGCAACCTTTGCGATTGTTCCGACGTGAAGATCGTCCGTAGTCCCATATCATCCCGCATCTGCACAAAACCTTCTGTTCTTGTATCTGATTGCCAAAGTGTTTCGGCGCTCATCCGACTGTCCTTTGCGAGGTAAAACCTCCCTCCATGCTCCAGTGTAATCTCATCCAATTGTTCCATCAGTTGCAGCGTTTGGGAACTCATGGGAAAATCGAGTGCCAGCGTATAGCCAGGCATCGGGAACGAGAACCGGCTCGACTGTTCGCCCAAACGCTTGAGCACTGCCAGAAACGACCCGGCACCTGCCGCTGAAATTGCCTCTAGAAGTGCTTGCAGTCCCAAATGCGACGTCTCTAGCGGTAGAACGCATTGAAACTGGGCAAAGCCCTTCCGACCATAGATCCGATTCCAGTTCAGAATTGCGTCGAGAGGATAAAAATAGCTATCCCAGTCAACCAGTCCTTCACCCGCTTTTCGCAAGCCGTTCCGATAATACAGCGCGTTGAATACCCGCACGAATGTGCCGTTCATCAGCGCGGCAGGCGGCGATAGCGGCATGGAAAGCTTGCGCTTTGGAATACATTTGAAAGGGTTTGATTTGCGGCTTTCATCCAGTTCATCAACGGTTGCATGTTCACCAAACATGATCAGTGATCGTCCAAGCCGATCCCCTTTGCTCAGGCAGTCGATCCATGCCACGGAATAGGTCGAATCCTGAGCCGCCTCAAAAGCGTCGATGGTTTCACCCAAATTTGCTGTCGGTACCATTTTCTGGCGTATCCAGCCGGACTCCACCGGGCGCAGTCGAACAGCTGCCCGGACAATCACTCCGGTCAGCCCCATACCCCCCAGCGTCCAGCAAAAAAGGTTGGTATTCTCTTCGCGTGAACAGCGGATGATCGCCCCATCCGGCCCCATCACGTCGACCCAGTCTGTAAAATTGCCAAAACCACCATCGCAATGGTGGTTCTTGCCATGTACATCGGCCGCGATCATCCCGCCCAGCGTCACGAATTTTGTCCCCGGTGTAACCGGCAAAAACCAACCTCTCAGCAAAAAACTGGAGATGATGTCGCCGGCCAGCACCCCCGCCTCTGCCACCAACTGACCGGTTTCTCCATCGAAAGAGATCATTCGGTTGAACCGCCCCATGTGCACGGTATTGCTGATACTTACAGCGGAATCGCCGTAAGCTCTCCCGTTGCCGCGAGCGATGACTCTTCCCTCTGCAACCCTTTCGCGCAAGCTGTCTTCTGTTCGAGGTGCCGAAAACCGGGCTTCGTAGGTTGGAAAACGACCCCAGCCGGACAGCTTCATGTTGACGGCTCCAATTTTGCACCGGCAAAGACGAAACGGCGGTCAAGATTATATTTAACGACATACCCAACCGAGAGCCCCAGAACCGCACCCAGTTCGCGCATCAGGTCGGTCTGCCAAACCAGCCAGAAGGCCGTTTCCGTTCCCCAGAAAATCCCAGTCGTTATCAAACCCATAGCCGTGTATAGTGAGAACTTTTTGCCATGCGCCTTCACTCCGGTACTGCGGTCATCGAAGATCCAGCGTTTATCCAACGCATATTTGACGACCAGACCGACAATCGTACCAATACCAATTGCCGCGATGAACCATGAGGGTGTGCCACCGCCTGCCAAGACCAGTCGTTGGGCTGCGAGATTGGCTACTGTTGCCAGCAACGCAAAAGCTGCGTAGCGAAGCACCAATGTCCGAAGTTTCACACCACCGCCCCCGCAATTGCAAAAGTGAGAATAACCAGCAGACAAAGCAGGCTAATCTTGTCTTTGGCCGCAAATATGACCGGATCATCATGCATATGGCCGCGGTGGGTTAGCATGACGATACGGCTGATCCAATACAGCAAAACGAAGCAGATACCCCAAAGTACTGCTGGTGCTGAGTAGAGTTCAACGACAGCCGGAGAATTTACGTAAAGTGCCATGATCAAAACCGAGACATAGCCCGACCCGATGGCCATCATTGAGATGATCGGCAGGTCGTCGACATGGTAGCCACGTCCGCTCGCATCCAGCTTTCCACGTTCCGCCATATCCACTAGCTCAGCTTGCCGCTTAACCGCCGCCAGAGCAAAGAAGAAAAAAGTCGAGAAAGCCAGCAGCCAAACCGACAACGGAATGCCCGCCGCAGCGCCTCCCGCCACTATCCGGAGAGTATAAAGTCCGGCCAGCACACAGATGTCAACGATTGCACGGCGCTTGAGATTTACAGAATAGGCAAATGTTATCAAATAGTAGGCCAGCATCGCCAACCCAAATTCCTTGCCCAGAAGCAGAGACAGGGCAATTCCGCAAACCAAAATCCCGCTAGCCATCCAAGTGCCATGAGCAATTGGGATGCTACCCGAAGCAAAGGGGCGGTTACGCTTACGTGGATGCGCCCGATCCATCTTCAGATCGAGCAGATCGTTGAGTACATAGACGCTGGATGCCACCAAAGAGAAGGCGATAAAGGCCAGCAGGCTCTGAAAAAGAGCCGCCCCAGTCAATTGATGAGCCGCCAGAACCGGCAGAAAGACGAGGACATTCTTAAGCCATTGATGCGGCCGGAGTGCCTTTAGATAAGGCGACAAAGTCGGCGACAATGTCATCAGCGGATCGACTGGAACGCCCAGTCGATCAACCTGCGCGCGCAATGCAACGGAAGCATTTACCGGGATTGCATGTCCAGCAGCCTTCCAAACCGGTAGATCCGCCGAAGAATCGCCCATATAGACAAAACCCTGCGCCCCAAATCGATCCGTCAGAAACTTGGCCTTGGCAGTTCCTTTCAAATTTGTCGTACCATCAGAGCCATGCACCTCGTCGAACAACTGGAGGTGTTCAGCTATTCGATCCGCGATCTTCTGATCGGTTGCGGTGACAAGTGCAGTGCGTCCGCCACGAGCGCGCCATTCCTGAATCCGCTCGATCACCCCGGCGTCATAAGGCAGTGTGGCGACGTCGATATCAGCGACTTGGGACAAGTACTCCTTTAAAGCAGCTTTACCCCTGATCAAGTTTGCAACCGCTCGCAACGGACTGCGCCAGTCACGGCCTACAGCTGACCAGAAGCTCTCAAACAGCATATCCGACCGCAGCAGAGTACCGTCAAGATCGACGGTAAGAACGCCGATTTCAATTGATTTGTTGTTCAATTTTTCAGCCCAATGAGATTTCACTGAGTTATACCCTATAGGCAGACCAAGTAAATATATCGATAGCGCTTTGCAACGGCCCCCCCGGCTCCGTGAAGTGGTCCGGCTTTTCTGGACAGGTTTGGGTGGCGTCCCCGAGTCACCGTAAACGCGTCCGCTTCTTCTCGACGGTTGAGTTGGTCAATGCGCTGGAGCAGGAAAAGGCCCAAGGCAAGGCGGGGAAGATCGCTGAGGCGCTGGTGAAAACCGACTTGGTGATCCTGGATGAGCTGGGATATCTGCCGTTCAGTGCTTCGGGAGGCGCGTTGTTGTTCCACCTTCTCAGTAAACTCTACGAGCGCACCAGCGTCGTCATCACTACGAACTTGAGCTTCAGCGAATGGGCCAGCGTGTTCGGCGATGCGAAAATGACCACCGCGCTACTCGACCGCCTTACCCACCGCTGCCACATCCTGGAGACCGGCAATGACAGCTATCGGTTCAAGGCCAGCTCCGAAACAGCGAAAAAGAAACGAAAGGAGACAGCAGTATTGACGCCATCATGACGCAAAGAACATAACAGCTGGGTGGGTCAAGTCTCGGTGACAATGCCGGGTCAGTTCTCAGTGACAATCAACAGGCGAGATCATTGCGGCCATCCGGACGGGTTCTCTGCGCCTTGGTCAGCGTCCTGATGTGTCCGGTTACCACGGGCTTGTGGTGGAAATCACTGAAGTTGCTGCGTTCAAGGCGAAGGTCGCGCCGAAGCGCAAGCCATCGACCAACCAAGGAGAGATGACAGCAGCGGCCTTCGCTCGGTCGGCGGGTATTCGGGGGAAAGGTCAATTCCTGGCTCTGATCGAAGGTGGTGACACGCCTGCGATGTTGGTTTTGAATCCTACGACTAAGCGTCGGGAATGGCGCATGAGCCGCGACGACATGAGCTTTTGTCAAATCTGGTGTTTGAGGATTTTCATGCGGCGGCTTGATCTGGTTCTGCTGGCCTGGTGCCGTTGACGAAATCGACGCCTTGGATGACGTCAGCAAGGTGGGCAAAGCCTCGGAGCCGACGCCAGCTTTCCTCTGCGCAGCAGGCGAGTTTGAACATCATATGCAACATGCCGTCACGGCTCAGGCAGCCCTTCGTCCGTTTGGTGCGGTGGCGGATCGTGGCAAACGCGCTTTCAATTGGATTGGAGGTTCGGATACTCTGCCAGTGCTGGGCGGGAAAGCCGTAGAAAGTCAGCAACTCGTTCCTGTCTCGCTCCAGACATTCGGCGGCCTTGGGATATTTTGCGTCAAAGGTTGCGATGAACAGGTCGAACCCCTTCACAGCGTCGGCGCGGGTTTCGGCTTTCCAGATGTCATGGAGCATTTTTCTGGCCTTCGGTTGAGACAGCTTGGGCAGGTAGTTCAGAACGTTGGCGGACTTGTGGACCCAGCATCGCTGCTGCCGCGTTGTGGGGAAGATTTCCTCCAGTGCAGCCCAGAACCCCATCGCGCCGTCTCCGATCGCCAGTTTAGGCGCGGTGAGGCCACGGCTCTTGAGAGCGAGCAGGACCTCGCGCCAACTCTGGGTGGATTCGCGCACGCCGTCGTCGATTGCGAGGAATTTCTTCTCTCCCCGGGCGTTTACGCCAATGACGACAAGCGCGCACAGACGGTCGTCGGTGCCGCGCAGCCCACTATAGATGCCATCGGCCCAGATGTAGACCCAGTCATCGCGGCTCAGATCAACCTTGCGCCAGTCGGTATACTCCGCCGCCCATTTCGCCTTGAGCCGTGATACCGTGTTGGCCGAGAAGCCGGTCGCGTCAGGCCCCACGAGTGCCTTCAGCGCCGCACCCATTTCCCCGGTAGAAATGCCCTTCAGGTAGAGCCAGGGCAGCGCAGCCTCGATGGATTTGGCCTTTCGAACATAGGGCGGCACCAAAGCGGAGTGGAATGTGACCGGCCTGCCTGTCTTCGAGCGCACTTTCGGCACCTGAACCGTCACGGGGCCGATCCCGGTCTGCACGGCACGTTCGGGATGATGGCCATTGCGCACGACGGCAGCGCGGCCCTCCAGTGTGCGTTCGTCCTGGAATTGGGCGAGGAAGCCTTCGAGCTCGGCCTCCACAGCTGATTGCAGCAACTGCCGCGCGCTCTTGCGCAGCAGGTCGGTCAGCGGATCGGAAACCGCGTCTCGACCGGCGAATTCGACGATGTTATCTTCTTCCATGGTGGTGCGTCCTAAATAGTTGGAAGGTTGTGTCACAACGACAATCCAACCAGATGCACCGCCAGCTTTCAAATCACCCAAACACCAGATTCACCCATAGCTCCGACGACATCGCTGCGTTTGAGGCCAACTACACGACACCATCGATGCTGTCGGCCGAAACCGGTGCGCATTTGAACACGATTCGGGCCGTTCTGCAGAGCGAGGGGGTCCAGCCGTTCCGCCCGAACGGCTTGGATGTCGGACCAGTCTATCTTCGCAACGCTGTTGAGCCGGTTGTGGCACTCCTGAAATCTCAGGAAGGAAAGTGACCGCTAGCCACGAGTTATGCTGAAATACCGTTCTATCCCTGTGTGCTAGAAGAAACCTTCGCCACAGCACCCCAAGTCTCTTGACAGGGGGTGTGCATGAAAAACGCCAAATCGTGCAAGCTTATGGTGCATTGGCATCTCGACAGCCCCGAAATGGTGCCCGCGGGAGGACTCGAACCCCCAACAGTCCGATTAGAAGTCGGATATTCTATCCAGTTGAATTACGCGGGCGGTGTTCGTGCCTATACTTGGTATTCAGATCCGCTCTCGACCCGGTCGGAGCGTTTGATCCTCGGGGGGCCATGTTCGCTTATGAAAGCTATGGTTCTTTTTCCAGGTTTTGGCAAATGAAATCAACCGGCTTCTCGCCCCTAAAGTCAGAAAGGGGCGAGAATTTTGTTGTCGATTCGCCGATCCCACATATTTGGCGTAGTTCCACGGTAGGAGATCTTTGATCTGGCTCGCAATCGCCGAGAGGCCATTGTCGGAGCTTTCTGCGGGCTTTCTCAAAGTTGCGGATCGCCAGATAGATCAGCTTGGTCGCGGCTTCCTCGGTCGGGACTGAGCCGCGCGTCTTGATCGATTTCCAGATTACACGGTCCAGGCTCTCGATGGCGTTGGTAACCGGAATGCAGATCCCGGTGCCAATGTCCGGCCCCGACCCCCGGATTAGGGTATATGGTGCGGGCAGGCCGTTCCTATAGCATGAGCCGAGAGCTCGAGTTAGTAGCTGGCCGCCCCGACACGCTCCGTTGCGCCGAGAGCGTGAATCCGTAGGTGTCGCGTCGCCCGCCGCTCCCGTTTTTGTCACTGACAAGGGAGGAGCGTGCATGCGACGCGTGATCGCAATAGACATCCATCGGACCTTCGCGGAGGTGATGATCTGGGAAACTGACCGGCACGAAGGCCGGATCGACATGACCCGAACCGCCCTGGAGGGGTTCGCCGGGCAATTGAAGAAGGCGAACGAAGTGGTGAACGAGGCGACGGGAAATTGCAGGGCGGCGTCTGGGAAGGCTACGGTGATGGCCCTGCCGCTGCATATGCCGCGCCATTTGCCGATTTCCTGCACCTGCGCAGCGCGCCTGTCCCGTCATGTAGCCGTTTTGCCAACTTTGATAAGCGAAGGACGGAAAGATAATTGAACGGCTCTGCAAGCCAACGGCCACAAGCCGGATGAAGGGAATCAAAGCTCAAACCAACATGACTGAGAGACCTGCACCCTCACTCTTCGTAACAGTGTTGAAACATGGCGTTCCCCCTGAACCGCAAGATGCCCAAGCCACACGGTACGCAGAACAATCCCAGAAAAAAGGTCAACACTCTGTAGATAAATGATAATTCGTCAAGAACAAATCTCTGTCGGATATCTCCTTCAGCAAAACCTTCGCTTCCGCCCTGGGCCTGACGGCTTTTTTCGATTAGCAAGTAAAATTTTAGGCTATGGCATTATCGGCGGAGTTTGGCTAACATCGCAGCCGTAGCAGTAGTGTTTAGTATGCCTTTTATTTGTGCGAGTGGTAAATATGCGTTTTGTCTTTGCGACGGTTATTTGTGTAGCAACAGCTACTGTAGCGTCTTTTGGTGTCACTCCGGCGCAGGCCGCCACGGTCATTGTCAATCACGACATGGCCCTTACCAATCCGCGCCCCGAAGGGACCCGGCCCGACACCTCGAGATATACAACCGATCTTGTCGGTTCGTTGATCCAAGTGGTCTACACGGACGGCACAACCGGAAGCTTGAATCAGGCGGGCGGCCGCCGCAATCCGCGAAGAGCAGCCACCGACTATGCCAGTTCGGACACGTCACTGGATTTTGAGCGGTGGGGCTTCGAGATGCAGGCCAACAAGCGGGTGCAATCGATTGAACTGAGTCTGGCGCCCACCAGGCCCTTTGGAAATACCAACGCCCATCCTGGGCGGGATGGAAGGAATACGTCCGCCCCCTATGGCGGCGGGGTCCCATTTCACATCTCCCAAGGCGGTGATGCCTTGAACGGCATCGTGAACGTCACATACTCTGGCCTTACCCAGATCAGAAATGGTTCGGTCGGCGAGGCAGCATTCACGAACCTGCTGATTGACTTCAGCGGCTTGGAGGGAAACGGATTTTTGGGCGCTCTGATTTGGGGGCACGACTTTGAAGCTCTGGAGCGACGCGGCGGTTTGACTCCGGTACCGCTGCCGGCATCCCTGTTGATGCTTCTGGCGGCGATGGGGATCTTTGTCGCGGTACGCGCGATCCCCAGGCACGCGGCGGCTACGGACGTTTTAACGACCTGATACGTTCAAAGACCAAACGCCAGCAAATCGAGAAGCCGCCGCAAGGCGGCTTTTTTTTATGCCCGCCGCGCGGCTTTGCACAAACCGCCGGAGGCCCGGAAACAGCCCCCGTGCCTTTTGTCAACTGCGTAAAAGCAGACATCAGGCGCATGTAAAACCTGCGCATCTACCCCTGAGACGGCTTGATAATTTATTTACAATACTGTCTTCTGACGGCAAATATTATTACAAAACCGATGCGCGATTGCAGAATAATCCTTCTGCGACGCGGCAAGCCATAGTACGATTACCCTCACGTCACCCGTTCACATTCACTTGAGGAGAGATGCATGAGCGATACTGCTTACCATCCCGATAAAGCGTTCGCAGCACATGCCCACATTGATCTCCCTACTTATAATGAGACCTACGCACACAGCGTCGCCGATCCCGATGCCTTCTGGGGCGAGCAAGGCAAGACGCTGGACTGGATCAAACCCTACACCCAGGTCAGCAACTGCAGCTTTGAATATGGCAAGGTTGCGATCAATTGGTTTGCCGATGGAACGCTGAACGTCGCGGCCAATTGCATAGACCGGCACCTCAACGACCGCGCGGATCAGACCGCCATCATCTGGGAGCCGGACGAGGCGACCGACGAGGCGCAGCACATCACCTACCGCCAGCTTCACGCGCATGTCTGCAAGTTTGCAAACGTGCTGAAGGAAATGGGCGTCGGCAAGGGCGATCGCGTGGTGCTGTATCTGCCAATGATCCCCGAGGCGGCCTATGCGATGCTGGCCTGCGCGCGGATCGGGGCGATTCATTCGATCGTTTTTGCAGGCTTTTCACCCGATGCGCTGTCGGCACGGATCGCCGGGTGCAATGCAAAGGTTGTCGTGACCGCTGATGGTGCGCCGCGCGGCGGACGCGTCACAAAGCTCAAGGACAACGTGAACCAGGCGCTGATCAACGTGATTGCAGACACCAAATGTCTGGTGGTCAAGCGCACCGGGCAACAGATCGCATGGCGCGATGGTCTGGATTTCTGGCTGCACGAAATGCAGGACAAGGTGGCGCAGGACTGCCCCCCCGAGGAAATGGGTGCCGAAGATCCGCTGTTCATCCTTTATACCAGCGGCTCCACCGGTCAGCCGAAAGGCGTCGTTCATACAACCGGCGGCTATCTGACCTTTGCCGCCCTGACGCACAAATACGTGTTCGACTATCACGACGGCGATGTCTTCTGGTGTACTGCGGATGTGGGCTGGGTGACGGGGCACAGCTATATCGTTTATGGCCCCCTTGCCAACGGCGCGACCACGGTGATGTTCGAAGGCGTGCCGACCTATCCCGATGCCGGGCGGTTCTGGCAGGTTTGCGAAAGGCACAAGGTCAACCAGTTCTACACCGCCCCGACCGCGATCCGCGCCCTGATGGGCAAGGGGTCGGAATTTGTCGACCCCTACGATCTGAGCGCCCTCAAGGTTTTGGGCACGGTCGGCGAGCCGATCAACCCCGAGGCCTGGAACTGGTACAACGATGTTGTCGGCAAAGGAAAATGCCCCATTGTCGACACATGGTGGCAGACCGAAACGGGCGGTCATCTGCTGACGCCGCTTCCCGGCGCCACCGCGACCAAACCGGGCAGTGCAACGCTGCCGTTCTTCGGGGTCCAGCCGGTCATTCTGGAGCCTGAAACCGGCAAGCGGATCGACGACACCGAGGCCGAGGGCGTGCTGTGCATCCAATCCAGCTGGCCGGGGCAGATGCGCACCATCTATGGCGATCACCAACGGTTCATGGACACCTATTTCCAGCAATACAAAGGCTATTACTTCACCGGCGACGGCTGCCGTCGCGATGCGGACGGTTATTACTGGATCACCGGGCGGGTCGATGACGTCATCAACGTCTCGGGTCACCGGATGGGCACCGCCGAGGTCGAAAGCGCACTGGTCGCCCACGAAGCCGTCAGCGAGGCTGCCGTCGTGGGCTATCCGCACCCGATCAAGGGACAGGGCATCTATGCGTATGTCACCCTGATGAAAGATATCGAGCCGACAGAAGAATTGCGCAAGGAACTGGAAACATGGGTGCGCCGTGAAATCGGACCGATCGCCAAACCCGACCTGATCCAATGGGCGCCGGGCCTGCCCAAGACCCGTTCGGGCAAGATCATGCGCCGCATCCTGCGCAAGATCGCCGAGGATGATTTCGGATCTCTCGGCGAT